>NZ_LGTE01000017.1 GCF_001263415.1 Thermincola ferriacetica | reverse complement strand
CTCAAGACAGGCAGGCGGGGGTTCCCGCATGTTCGAAAATGGCGAAGGCCGCCGGGAAGTCCGGCACTCAAGTCAAGTTGAGTAGCCGGACGGGAGGCGGCCTGGCTTTTGAGAAATGCAGCATGAGCCATCGAGTTCGGGAACGCTGCCTGCCTGGCCAGGTTTTGCAGCACAAAGCTCCTTGGTAGCGGAGAACCCCACCCGCCCTTCCGTGGTTGAAGGAAGGCGTAGCCTCGGAGCAACGGTTGTTTCACCGGTGCAGCAGCTTACTGCAGGTCAACGGTACAGCGGCAATCATAATTATTTATCATTCTGCAGTTATTGCATTAAATAATTTTATCATTAAAATAAAGGAATTTGTTTGCTTTACAGAAAATATATATTTCCTGTCACTCAATTATGAACTTTTTGGAAAGGGGAGACAGACCGTGAGTAATGATTGGCGTCAGATGTGGAAAGACCTTGGTATGGATTTAGAGAAGCATGATGAATTTTTGGCTCCTGTGCCGGAAGTATACGGAAAGCTCTTTATGGCTCAGGAGAACAGGCCCAAAGGTATGGGTTACTTTGATTTTGTGGTAGGAGATATTCACGGCATCAGAGTGAAGGAATTAGTGGACCATAAAGCCAACGGCGGAAAAGTAGTCGCCTCCTTCTGCGTTTTTGTGCCGGATGAGATAATTACCGCTGCCGGTGGCGTCAGTATCGGCCTATGTGCCGGGGCCCAGTTTCCTGTTCCCACCGGGGAACAAGTGTTGCCAAGAAATTTGTGCCCGTTGATTAAATCCAGTGTCGGTTTCAAACTCGACCGCATCTGCCCTTATTTTCAGGTAGCGGATTTTGTGGTCGGTGAAACCACCTGTGACGGTAAGAAAAAGGCCTGGGAAATTCTTGACGAATTCATTCCTACCCATGTCATGGAACTTCCCCAACGCAGGGCAGAAGCTGATAAAGCCCTCTGGATGGAAGAAATAAGGCGTTTCAAAGAAAAAATGGAGAAAGAATCAGGCGTCGCCATAACTGCCCAAAAGCTGGCCGCATCCATCAAAATTGCCAATGAAAAAAGAGCCGCCCTCCAACGGCTCTATAACTGCCGTAAAGCAGACCCGGCGCCCATCTCCGGCAAAGACGTGCTGCTGATAAGTGAGCTGGCCTTTTTTGATGACCCCAAACGTTTTACCCAACAGGTCAACGCCCTGTGCGATGAGCTGGAGACACGGATTGTCAGAGGTGAAGGTATTGCTGAAAAAGGCGCCCCAAGAATCCTTATCACGGGCAGTCCTATGCCGATACCGAGCTGGAAGCTGCACGCCATTATCGAAGGGAGCGGCGCTGTGGTTGTCTGCGAAGAAACATGTACCGGCACCAGGTATTTTGAGACAACAGTACGGGAAGACGGAGCTACTCTCGATGAACAGTTGGCCGCCATCTCTGAGCGTGCCCTGAATATAAACTGTGCCTGCTACACTCCTAACAATGGCCGGATAGAGGACATTCTCCGGCTGGTCAAAGAATACAATGCTGACGGTGTGGTTTATTATAACCTGGCCTTTTGCCAGCCATACAGCATTGAATACCGGAAAGTAGAAAAGGCCCTCCAGGAAGCCGGCATCCCTGTCATAAAAATTGAAAGCGACTTCAGCGAAGAAGATACCGGCCAACTGCAGACCAGAATTGAAGCCTTCCTGGAGATGTTAGATAAGTAAAATGATTTATGCAGGTATAGATGTCGGCTCAGTGGCAGCTAAAGCTGTCATCCTGAGTAACGGTAAAATCTTATCGAGGGTCATCCAACCTACGGGCTGGAGCCCCGGGGAAGCAGGGAAAGCCGTCTTCGAAGCAGCTTTGGCGGAAGCGAAAATTACCCGGCAGGACGTGACCCGCATTGTAGGGACAGGTTACGGCCGGGTGGCCCTGGATTTTTTAGACAGGGCAGTAACGGAGATTACGTGTCATGCCTTGGGCGCCAACTATTTTTTCCCCGCCAACAACCTGGTTATCGATATCGGCGGCCAGGACAGTAAGGCCATTCTTATTAACAAAGACGGGAAAGTATTAAACTTCATCATGAATGACAAGTGCGCGGCAGGTACCGGTCGCTTCATTCAGGTTATTGCTATGACCCTGGGCCTTGAGTTAGACCGGCTTAAAGAACTGCCGCCAGCGAAACCGGCAACTATTAACAGCATGTGTACCGTTTTCGCGGAATCTGAAGTGGTCAGCCTTCTAACCCAGAACGTTCCCAAGGAACGTATTGTTTCAGGGCTATACCGTTCAATAGCCAGGCGAACGGCTGCGATGGCCGCTTCTCTTGGCTCCGTCCGGGGAGTTACCTTTACCGGAGGTGTAGCCCGCATTCCGGGCATGCAGGAAGCTCTTTCCGATGCCCTGGGCTGTCCGGTTAATGTACCTGATAATCCGCAGATAATCGGAGCTCTGGGGGCAGCAATTCTGGCGAAGAATGATTAAAGGCGTTCAAGCTGCGGGGAACCGGCCCGGCGTATAGCGGCAGCCGCATCAATTAAGCCTGCTCCTGCAGCATTGGGGTTGTAATTTATTTTTCGGCAGGTATCCATTAAAAGTTTTTTTACATCATCGGGCTGCAAATGAGGCGAACTTTCTAAGAGCAAAGCAGCAACACCGGCACAAATCGGTGTGGCCATGGAAGTCCCGGACATAGACAGGTAGTGCTTCCCTACCCTGGCCCGCCTGCTGCGCAGGTCCAGATAAGAGCACGGGGAACGAAGAGAGACTATATTGACCCCAGGCGCCACCAGATCGGGTTTTTCAAGTCCGTCCACAGTGGGCCCCCGGCTGGAAAAACTGGCCACCGGATCATCACTTATGCGGACAGTGTTCCGGTCATCTTCAGCTCCCACTGTAATTATTACCGGTGAAATGCCGGGGGAATTAATGGTCTGCCGGTCCGGCCCGTCGTTACCGGCTGCTGCGCAGACAACCAGTCCCGCTTCCCATGCCTTGCCCAGGGCCAGGCACAGGGGATCATTTTTATATGATTCCGTTGCTTTAACGCCTACTGACAGCGAAAGCACTTTTATTCCATATTGCCGCTTGTTTTCCATACACCATTGAACACCGGCCATGACACGGGACAAAAGGCCTGAGCCCTTTTTATCAAGGACCTTTACGCCTATAAGGTTGGCTTTAGGCGCCGGCCCTCTATATTTGCCATTGGATGCATAACCGTTGCCGGCAGCATCGCCGGCGCAATGGGTACCGTGGCCGTTATCGTCATAAGGCTGGGTTTTTTTATTTATAAAGTCCTTGAAAGCTATAATGCGGTTAACAGGTCTGGTTAAATCTGGGTGGGGGTATATTCCGGTATCCAATATGGCAATACCCACGCCTTTCCCTTCGTAACCCGTCTGCCATACAGGGGGCGCACCGACAACAGGTGCAGCCACATCGAGTACGGCCTTTACCTTGCGATCAACCCAGACTCCCGCCACCGACTCATGGATAATGAGTTGTTTCAGCTTCCTCATATTAACAGTAGTAGAAAATCCGTTAATAATATTCAGCCTGGCATCAACCTTGCAGCCCAGGATCTTTTTATCCCCCGCCGTTAGAACGGAGACATATCTGTCGTTGAGTTGAACGATAATCTTTTGCTTCACGAAAATATCCCTGAAAAACTGTAGGGGCCTGCGTAAAAAGGTGGGCATCCATCTCGGAAAAGAATCCATCTCGTTAATTTTGTTTTTTAATACCCGGCACAGTTTAAAACTGTTTTCCCTGACTTTTTGGGCAAAAATGTCGGCCATAATATCATCTCCCACATGAGCAGCTTCTTACTGCATTTTATAGGAGAATGACCAGGGATGTGCCAGGTAAAATTATTATGTAAAAAAAATAAAAAAGCACCTATTTGATTCATAGGCGCTTTTAAAACTCTCGGGGATGTTTAAACAGGCACTAGAACTTTTTCTTCTTTCTCTATTTCCTCGAAAACCTCATCCAGTTCTTCGCCGGTAAAATCCCATACCGCATTGTGGGGTGGAATTTCTTCTTCAAAAAACTCGGGCAATCGGTCGTCTTGCCTGGTAAAGCCGGCCGCCTTGTTGAACTCCAACTCCGTTACCAGGACCGATTTACCCAGGTCGTTAATATCGTTGGCAGTCATATTTAATCCATACTGAGCATTAATGAGGTCAATCATGGCCTGGAACGCATCAGGATTATCCAGTAAGGTAAAGGCCACAAACAGGCACAGGCCCGCGCTGTCAATGGCGGCCGTAGCAATCTGCAGGTTTCTGGACAGTTCCACGTTACCTTCCTTGGCCAGGGGACTGACTTCTCCGCCAACTTTCAATATATTAGCGGCGACAGAATACCCGGCAGTATGGTCAGCTCCCATCGGAGTGGTAGCGTAAGTTACCCCGATACCCTTGACCGCCCGTGGGTCATAGGCGGGAATGGCCTGTCTTTTTACAACAGGAACTCTGGTCACACCGTACACCTGTCCTGTAACGGCTGCCCCATTGCCTATTATCCGGCCCAATGGGCTGCCCTTCTCGATTTCCCTCAACAGGTCCAGCATACCTGGTCCGTCGCCAAAGGGCAGTACTCCCCCTTCCATGGCAACGGCAATAGCCACGGCTGTCTCTATGGTATCTATGCCTATATCGTCACAGATGCGGTCTGCCTGGGCGATTATGTCCAGGTCGTTAACATAGCATACTGCCCCAAAACCCCATATGGTTTCGTATTCAAACCCGGCGGTAACATAATTGCCTTCCTTGTCATTATACACCTGAGAACAACTGATAACACAACCGGCATGGCAGTTATGGGTGGGCTTGCCTTTTCGGTCCACAATGATATCGTACATCGTTTCACCACTGATTTTGTTAGCCCCTGCAAACCTGCCCATCCGGAAATTTTTCGTTGGCAGCCCGCCGGCTTCATTTAAAATATTAATAAGTACGTTGGTACCGTACTTGGGCAACCCTTCGCCCGTAATGGGATGTTCTCTTAAAGCGGCAGCAAAAGTCCTCGCGGCCTCCCTGAATTTCTCCAGGTTAACTATCGGTACGCCGGGTGCATCAGTATCATCAACAGTAATATATTTAATCCCTTTAGAAGCCATAACAGCCCCCAGCCCTCCCCGCCCGGCGCTACGTATATTGCCGTGGGGGTCTTTAACAGAAATATTTGCCGCCGACATCCGGTACTCCCCCGCCTGTCCGATGGTTATTACGCCGATTTTCTCACCGTATTTTTTGGAAAGCACGTCTATTACCTCATAGTTGCCCTTACCCAGGAGTTCCTTTTCTTCCTGGACCTTGATGCCGTTTTTGTCCACATGTAAGTTATAGTATTTACCACCTTCCGGCATCCCTTCAATAATGATGGCCTTGATACCCAGTCTGGCCAGCTTTTGTGCTGCCGTGCCGCCCGAGTTGCTCTCTTTTATACCGCCTGTCAGCGGGCTTTTGGCGCCCACTGACATGCGCCCTGAATTGGGCGCCGTTGTTCCCGAAAGCAAGCCCGGCGCAAATACGAGTTTATTCCTTTTTCCCAACGGATGGCAGGTGGGATCAACCTCCTTGGCCACAATGGCCGAAGTCAGAGCCCTGCCGCCGAGATATTTCCATTCTTCCGGCACATCTTCAGTACTTACAGATAAATTGGCCATATTTACTCGGCATATTTTCATAAAAAACCTCCTGAAAAAAATTTCTTTTTCATCATTACATCCAGGATGTCTATTAAATCTAAAGAGCATTTTTATAAATCTGAATAATGTCTTCCAGGGTTGCTTTGCGCGGATTGGTAAAGCTGGTGGCATCTTTCATGGCGTTTTCCGCCATCAACGCCAGATCGTCTTCCTTCACCCCAAGCTCCGTCAACCCCGCCGGAATTCCGATGTCTTCAGCCAATATTTCAATGGCCTCTATCGCTACGTCAGCCGCATCCCGGACCGACAGTCCACTGATGTTTTCACCCATAGCCTCGGCTATATGGGCAAACCGCTCCGGAGCGGCAATCAGGTTAAACCTTTCTACATGAGGCAGTAAAATCGCATTGCAAACTCCGTGGGGTAGGTTATATAAACCGCCGAGTTGGTGCGCCATGGCATGCACAAAACCCAGGCTGGCATTGTTAAAAGCCATACCGGCCAGGAATTCGGCGTAAGCCATCTTGTCGCGGGCTTCAAAGTTATCCCCGTTGGCCACGGCTTCCCGCAGGTTCCAGGCAATAAGCCTGATAGCCATCAAAGCTGCCGAATCCGTTACCGGCGTGGCAATTGTAGATACATAAGCTTCCACCGCATGGGTAAGGGCATCCATTCCCGTGGCTGCCGTCAAACTCGGCGGCATGCCGGTCATCAGCAGCGGGTCATTAATAGCTACATTGGGTGTACACCGCCAGTCCACTATCGCCATTTTCACGTGAGTATCGGTATTGGTAATAATGGCAAACCTGGTCATTTCACTGGCGGTCCCGGCGGTGGTATTTACCGCAATCAGCGGCAGCATGGGTCTGGTCATCTTGTCAATCCCCTCATAGTCCCGGATGCAGCCGCCGTTGGTGGCGACAATCCCTATTCCTTTGGCGCAGTCGTGGGGGCTACCGCCGCCCAGAGAAACTATCACATCACACCCCTTCTCCTTCAATAGCTCCACGCCTTCATGCACATTCTTATCAGTAGGGTTGGGTTCGGCTCCCGGATAAATTTCCACCTCCACTCCTGCCCCTTTAATGTAGCCGGCAATTTGCTCAGCCATCCCGCTGTTGGCTAAAAACTCATCTGTTACGATTAAAGCCTTTCTTCCGAAACTTTTCACCTGGTCACCGGTTTGCTTGGCGGCGCCGGCGCCCATTAAACTCACCGGCGGCATAAAATAGCTGTAAACCGTTTCTCCTAAAGCCATGTTGCCACCTCATTTTCATTATTTATGGTTATTATTCACCAAAACTTTGTACATTTTGCATTCGAGGCATAAAAAAACTCGCCTTAGGCGAGTTTCAGTCGGTAGTTAGTTTAATGTCTTGGGCCAAAGACATGGGTTTGGGGTTGGCATACTTTTGGGGGAACACGCCAAAAAAACAGTCTAAAGCCAAGATTCAAAAATATAAAGCCGGTTTTGCCTACGCTAAGGAAAAACCGGCTTTTGCTATTTTTTTGAATATTTAATGGTAGAGATTGTTTACTCATGCTTCTTCCTTCTTTATACTGTTAAGTAAAATATAACCTGATACTACTCCCGCAAAAAAGAAAAAGCCCAAAGCCAGAGCGTCATTTTTAAAAAGAAATGGAAACGGCAAAAATAATCCTATACCTGTACAAAAATATAAATACCTTAAAAGAGAGAGAATGAATGTCGGTAAAGTAATAGATATAATTTTGACCCAATCTATTTTCCAGAAGCCCTCTTTTTTCAACCTAAAAATAAATTTAGGAATTGCAAGTAATAAACCAAAAATAACTGAGAAAACTAAAAAAAATTCTACACTTGGTTTAATATTGTAAGTTCTCTCTCCGGTAAGTTCGAAAAATATATGAATCTTAATGCCCAAAACTAGAATTGCACTATATACTAATACAGATAAAAAATATACAACCCCCCGTTTTAAATCAGTCATAAAAACCCTCCTATTACTGTTTTTGAGCATTTCTCTTTTTAATTTACTTTATTTTACCATGGCATCTAATGTTAAAGCAATCAGATATTCCCATAATAAAAAAATTGACATTTTTTACCGTTCAGTTAACGGATTCTGCAAACGACCAAACAATAAGTGTAAAGGCTACTAGTACAATTTATTGGAATTACGAGTATAACAGCAGCGGTAGTAAATTTATTAAATTCACAAAAGGAACCGGAAGCTGGACAATTCTTGATAGTCAGGCGAGTATTATCAGCCGAAAAGTATCTTATGGTGCCAATGGCGCCCTTTACCCCAATACTAATGGCTATTCCGACCAAGGTCCCAATTACATTTATCCGACGTCAAATTCCTTTACACTGTATCCCCCAACTACTTGGAAGTCCTTAGCCATGAGCGCCCCCTACAATTTTGGTCAAACAATGTACTGTACAATGAAGCGCCTGCCAACCGGAGAAACCTGGGACTTCAAAGTCAATGGAGTACTCGGATTTTCCGTTAATAAAACAAATTAAAAACGTTTTGGGGTAAAACTTACAACCTGAGCCCGATATTCAATCGGGTTCAGGTCTTTATGTAATAGATGTGGGCGAAAAGTAACAAGGAAGCCCTTTAGACCTGGTGCAATTCTGTCTTGCGCTTTGGCTGTAAATTTTACTGCGTCTTTAAAAGGATTATTTTGGGGAACGTTAGCAACAAAAAAAGCTCCAGATAACCGGAGCTTCCAAACTTTTTTACAAAGGATATGTTGGAAAATTCGGGGAGGTTAAATGTTTTCCGGAGCGGGGCTAAAATCTTCCCATTGTTCTTCTGGTGTCAGGAGGACATATTATTCTGAAGAGGCACTTAAATCGTCCTCCGGCCCGTGACCCACGCAGTGGGAGCGGCTGCCGGAGGAGATTTCGTCCGTGAGCGGAAGAATAATATGCCCTCCATTTTTTGATTTCGCCCAGAGCGACGAAATCATTTAACCTCCCCTTGGCCTACTATGTTACTTTGTCTTCAAGCTGTAAGCTCCGGTTACCCGGAGCTTCAGCGCTCTAACCAAAGTACCTTTTCAGTAACCCATCCAGGGCCAGGGCATGCCGTGCTTCATCCTTGGCCGACTCGTCAAAAACATCATGGGCCTCATCAATATTGTTTTCTTTGGCCTTTACAGCCGCCTCCTTTTTGCCTTTGTTGGCCATGGTTTCCCCTTTCAGCATTTTTTCCACGTTTTCCTTGGTAGAACTGCTAATGAGCCCGTTTAATTCGGCAAACCTGGCCGCATGCCAGGCTTCATCCATGGCAATGGCCTTAAAGACCTCGGCAATTTCTGGGTATCCTTCCCTTTGGGCCTGCCTGGCCATGGCCAAGTATAAGCCCACTTCCATGGTTTCTCCCCGAAAGTTCTGGTCCACTGCCTCCTCAACAGCGGTTCCCTTTGTAACACCAATTTCGTTCTTAGTAGCAAATTCCATATTCATTCCTCCTCACATAATATGTTTTTTAAACTGGATTTACAAAATTTCCAGTTAAAATTGTTCCCTATTATTGTTGGTTTCGAACGAAAATTAATACCCCTGCCGACCGGCTTGGACTTTACCCCGGAATACGCGGTAAACATAGGTTGTATAAAAAAGGACTACCGGTACTCCCAACAGAGCAATAATAAGCATTATCTTAAGAGTTAACGGAGAAGAAGACGCATTGTATATAGTTAAGCTCAGGTTGGGGTCTGTGGCAGGCACCCAGTTGGGATACATACCCAGGGCCATAGTCAAAATCATGGCGGCCATAGTTACCGATGAAGCCAGGAAAGCCATGCCATACCGCCCGGCCTTGGTAGACAGGGGCCCCAGTATTATACCGGCAAGGGCCAGTAAAGGCACCAGGAAAAGCGCCGGCATTTTGGCGTAATTCGCAAACAAACCGGGTGCAACGATATAAGTAGCTACTGCCGATATTACATAAACAGCCACAAATACGATCCATATCCTGGTAAACAGACCTTTGGCCCGCTCCTGAACAGCGCCTTCCGTTTTCAGCATGGTATAGGTGACTCCCTGCATCAGGAAGGCCGCCAAACCAAGGCAACCCAACAGCAGAGAATAAGGATTGAGGAGCGCCAGGAAACCGCCCGTATAATTATAGGCGCTGTCCAAAGGCAACCCTTTAGCTACGTTGCCGACGGCCACCCCAAACAGCAGGGCCGGTAAAAAACTGCCCAGGAAAAAGAGGAAATCCCATCTCTTTTTCCACGTCTCGCTTTCAACCTTGTTGCGGAACTCTATGGCCGCGGCCCGGAAAATCAATCCCAGCAGGACCACCATCATCGCCAGGTAAAACCCGCTGAAAACGGAGGCATATACCTGAGGAAAAGCCGCGAACAGCGCTCCGCCGCCCGTTAAGAGCCATACTTCGTTCCCGTCCCAAAAGGGGCCCACAGAATTTAACAGTACCTGTTTTTCCTCTTCCGTTTTTCCAAGTAAGTAATAGAGAGAACCCACGCCCAGGTCAAAACCGTCTAAAATGGCATAGCCAATAATTAATATACCCACTAACAGGAACCATATTGTGTTTAAATCCATATTCCCCACCCCCAATTATTGCTGTACCGGGACTGTGCCGGAAAGGGAAACAGCAGAAGTTGCAGTCATATCTTCTTCTACAGCCGCCTTTTTTACTTCCCGCCGAATCAAGTAGACCAGCGCCCCCAACAGACCGCTGTATACCACAACAAACAACAGGATGGTCAGCAATATCTCACCGGCGGGCAGTGGTGAAACGGCAACCCCGGTTTTAAGTAACCCGTTGACAATCCAGGGCTGGCGACCGATTTCCGCTGCGAACCAGCCGAACTCGTTAGCGGCCAGTGGCAACAGCATGGAATAATAAGCCGTCTTAAGGAATCTCCTGTCTGTATATATCCTGCCTTTGATGAACAGGTAAGCGCCCCAGAGTACCAGTAGCACAAACCAGCCAAAAAGGAAGATCATGACCCGGTAAGACCAGTAGGTAGCCAGAACAGGCGGCCTGTCTTCAGGCGTGAATGCCTTGAGGCCTGTTATCTCAGCCCTGGTGTCTCCGTATACCAACCAACTCAGGAGACCGGGAACACCGATAGAAAATCGGGTTTCTTCCTTTTGCGGATCAGGAAAGCCGATAAGATTTAATGAGGCATTGGCACTGTTTTCCCACATTCCTTCAAAGGCCGCCAGTTTAGCGGGCTGGGTAACAGCAACCTGCTTGGCGTGCATATCACCAAGGAACCCCTGGGCCACCACGGCAAATAGGGCAAATATCAGGGCAATCTTCATGGAACCTTTGGCCACTTCTACATTTTTATTGCGTAAAAGGAACCAGGCACTGATACCGATGACAAAGAAAGCAGCGGTAATGTAGGAAGCATCAACAGTGTGCAAGTATCTTGGTATCGTAGACGGATTGAACACAGCCGCAAAGAAGTCGGTCAACACGGCCCTGCCTCCTTCAATCTGGAAGCCGGCCGGCGTCTGCTGCCAGGAATTGGCCACGATAATCCAAAAAGCCGATAAGGTACTCCCTAAGGCCACAAAGAAAGATGCAAAAAAGCGCATGGCTTTGGAAATCCTGTCGCGGCCGAAAAGCAGCAGGCCCATAAAGGTTGATTCCAGGAAGAAAGCGAAAACTCCCTCAGCAGCAAGCGGCGCGCCGAAAATATCACCGACGAACCTGGAGTACTCCGACCAGTTGGTGCCAAACTGGAACTCCATCGTTATACCGGAGGCAACCCCGACAGCAAAGATAATGGCAAAAAGTTTAAACCAGAACCGGGACATCCGGTCGTAAACTTCCTTACCGGTCCGCCAGTACAGAAACTCCATGACGGCAATAATTGTAGCCAGGCCGATGCTCAAAGGCGGAAAAAGAAAGTGAAAAAATGCAGTCAGACCAAATTGCAGTCTGGATAAAAATACGGCATCCATGGCATAACCTCCCATTTTTTATTGTTTACTATTTTGGTATACTTTTGGAGTAAAAATTATACACTACTTTAGTATACTTTTAACGTAAAAAAATTTAATTTATCAGATTGCCAAAGTTATGGTTTTTCAGTTCGTTATACAACTTTTTCTGAATACCGTCCAGGGCCCTGTGCACTTTGCAGCCAGGAGGACCTTTTTTGCTGCAGTATTCGGGATCTATGAGGCACCTGTTAATAGCCACGGGCCCTTCAATAGCCGTTACTACATCCAAAAAGCTGATATCCCTGGGGTCCTTCGCCAGGTAATATCCGCCGCCCACCCCGCGCTGCGACTTGACAATGCCGGCTTTAATCAGGGAGGGCATAATCTTAAGCAAGAATCGCATGGGAATAACTTCTTTCCGGGCAATAACCTGCGCTTCCACCACCTTTCCTTTGGGCTGCTGAGCAAGGAACAGTACTGCTCTGAATGCATAATCTGTTGCCTGGTTTATGTGCATGACCAATTCCCACCTTAATTGTTTACCGTTTTTGTGTACTTTCATTTTACAAAACTATACTATTTTTGTCAAGATTATTTTTAAAAAATCTTAACCAGAGTCTTGCTTTATCATTTTATCATTCTTTCAAAATCATCTTCGCTAATGACAGTAATACCTAACTGTCTGGCTTTTTCCAGCTTGGAACCGGGGTCGGCGCCGGACAGCACGTAGTCAGTCTTTTTGCTTACACTGGAGCTGACTTTGCCGCCCAGTTTTTCTATGAGTTCCTGGGCCTCTTTCCTGGAATATTTTTCCAGAGCACCCGTTAATACAAAGGTCTTGCCCTCCAGGGGTCTTTCTCCCCTTTCCGGAATATCCTGGGTCATTTTAACTCCGGCTCCCCTCAGGCGCTCGATCAACCGCAAATGGGCAGGGTCCCGGAAATAGGCCACAATACTTTCCGCCATTTTGGGACCTATTTCGGGAATAGCGGTAAGTTCTTCCTGTCTCGCCTCTTTAAGGCGGTCCATGGAGCCAAAATGGGCCGCCAGAATTTTGCCTGCCCTGGCTCCCACGTGGCGAATTCCAAGAGCGAAGATTAAGGAGGCCAGGTCTTTTTGCTTACTCCTTTCTATGGCATTGAGCAAGTTTTCTACCGATTTCTTACCCATCCGTTCAAGTTTAATCAGGTCTTCGGCATTGAGGTAATACAGGTCGGCGGCATCCTTAACCAAGCCTGCCGTCAATAATTGGTCTATCACCGCCGGCCCCAGTCCTTCAATGTCCATGGCATCCCTGGAAACAAAATGAATCAATCCTTCACGGCCCCGGCCGGGACAATCTTTGTTTACGCACCGGACAGCCACTTCACCGGCCGGTTTCCTGACAGGTCCGTGGCAGACAGGGCACTCTGCAGGCATAAAGAACTCCTGCTCCTGGCCTGTGCGCTTCTCTTTCACCACTTCTATTATTTCCGGAATAACGTCCCCGGCCTTGTGTATGATTACAGTATCGCCGATCCGGATGTCTTTTTCCCGGATGATGTCTTCATTATGCAGAGTAGCGCTGCTGATAGTGGAACCGGCCACCCGCACCGGCTCCAATTCCGCTGTAGGGGTCAGCACACCTGTCCGGCCAACCCGCACGTAAATTCGTTTGACCTTAGTTACAGCCTGTTCAGCCGGAAATTTATAAGCTATGGCCCACCTGGGGCTTTTGCTGGTGAACCCCAGTGCCGCCTGCTGGGCCAAACTATTGACTTTAATCACCATGCCGTCAATTTCATAAGGCAGGTCATGCCTTTTTTCCGTCCAGTTCTGGCAATAATCAATGACCTCATTGATATTTGGCAGCAGAACTATGTTAGGATTAATCCTGAAACCCAGGTCTTTCAGAAGGTGTAAGCCTTCCAGGTGGGTTTTAACCGGAGCTTGTCCCTGTACCGCGCCAAGGGCATACAGGAAAATGTCCAGGGAACGTTCCGCCGTGACAGCCGGGTCCAGTTGCCGTAAAGAACCGGCAGCGGCGTTCCGCGGGTTGGCGAACAAAGGTTCGCCTGCTTCTTCCCTGGCTTCGTTTACCCTGGCAAACTCTTTTTTCGGCATGTAGGCTTCACCGCGAACTTCCAGAAGCTTTAAATCTTGGCGTAAACGCAGGGGAATACTCTTAATCGTTTTCAAATTCTGGGTGATATCTTCGCCAACTTCCCCGTCGCCCCTGGTGGCTCCCCGGACAAACCGCCCGTTCTCATAAAGCAGGGAAACAGCCAGCCCGTCAATTTTTAACTCCACTACATATTCCACCCTTTCCCCCGCCAGGCTGGTCCGTACTCTTTTGTCAAAATCAAGCAGATCTGCGGCGGAAAAAGCATTGGACAAGCTCAGCATGGGAGCCAGATGGCGGACACTCTGAAATCCCTGGGCAGGAGCCCCGCCCACCCGCTGCGTGGGTGAATCGGGCGTGACCAAATCGGGATACTGTTCCTCCAGCTCAGTTAACTCACGCATTAGCCTGTCGTATTCGGCATCAGTAATCCTGGGCCGGTCCAGAACGTAATAATAATAGTTATGTTCTTCGATTTGTTTGCGCAGCTCATTAATTCTTTTCGCAGCAGCAGCCTTATCCAAATTCAATTCCCCTCTCTTGACACCTGAAACTTCCGGAAATCCGGTTATTTCGCCTCAACCTGTTGTTTCGAAAGCTAGATCAATTTAGCCACCTGTACAATAAACCAGGCGGCAGGAAAGAAAATCGCCTGGGCGAGGATAGTCCCGCCAATCCGGCTGAGAGCAAGATAAACAGTCATGTCTTTAACATCAGCCTCTGCCCGCAACCCTCTGGCAGCCTGGTCGGTAATGGATGCCACCTTGGGGTCTATGACAGTAACCCCCAAAACCGTCGCAAGCCCGTTAATAATGCCGGTCATATTGGTGGCCGTCCTGACATGATTTATATCCATCAGCCCCGCGTAAAGAGCAGACAAGACACCCGTCGTGTAAATTCCCGTAACCAGAATATTTAAAACAACAATCCGCTTAGGTATCTTTTGCCGCGAAATATGCGCAATCTGTTTTTTGCCAGGCAACCTGACGGCGCCCAATAGGCTTTTGATTTTTTGCGGGCTCAACAGCATCTTAACCATTCCTGGTACAGAACCAACCCGTTCAAAGAGAAAGATTCCTTTAGTAAAAATCCTGACAAAACTGGGTATCATAATCGTCCCCAGGATAGTCCCGACGGTAGCGGCCAAAAGCACCAATCTCATTTCCCGGCTAACGGCCAGTAAAACCTCCTGCCGGTTGACAGCCACCATGGCGCCGGCCCGGTCAATTATTTTACCCATCAATGGCGCCTGAATGGTATTGGCCGTGCTGGAGACCAGAAATATGACGTTCCACAGGGAAAAAGCCAAGGCCAGCCGCTGGGTCCGCACTCCAGCCAGGCGGACAGAATAGCCAAGCGTATTGATTAAATGTATTAAGGCCGTCAAAACCAGAACAAGCCACAGACGATGCGTAATAGCCATGCTTCACCAACTTCCCGGAACTGCACACCCACCAAAGATATTTTTATCCCGAAACCTTCTTCAAGGGTGCGTATCGTACCATCAGCTTTTTAATACCCAGGTCGGGAAAAGCGATACTCAATTCAGCATCTTCCCCCTTGCCGTTGACGGCAACAACCACGCCCACGCCCCATTTGCTATGCTGTACTTTATCACCCAGGTCAAAGAAACTTTCTTTTGGCCTGTCCTCTATTTTGTAACTTCCTACGGGCGAAACATGGGCCCTGTCAGCAAAAGAGCTCCGCCAGTCTTTGTCCCGTGAACCCCGGAACATTTCCCGGGACTCCCGTTCGTGACGGCGCTTTTCGCCGCCTTCCGTATCCAGTAAAGCAGGGGGTATCTCCTCTATAAATCTCGATACAGGGTTAAACATGGTGTTACCGAAAAGGTTCCTTTCCCAGGCAGCCGTAAGGTATAACCGTTCTTTGGCCCTGGTAATCCCTACGTAACACAGGCGGCGTTCCTCTTCCAACTGGCTGTTGTCCAGCATTGCCCGGGAATGTGGGAAGATTCCCTCTTCCATACCGGCAATAAACACCACGGGAAACTCCAGGCCCTTGGCGCTATGCAGTGTCATCAACACCACGGCATCGGCCCCTTCCGTATATTCATCCACATCGGAAATCAGTGATACCTCCGCCAGAAAGTCTTCCAACCGGTTTTCAGCGGCCCTGGCGTCAAATTCCTTGGTCACTGATAGGAATTCCTTAATATTCTCCAGGCGGGTTTGCGCTTCTACGCTTTTTTCTGCTTCCAGTTCCCGAATATACCCCGTTTGCTGCAACACTTCATTAACCAGTTCAGTTACAGAATAATGCCGGGCCTGCTGCCTAAAAGCTTCTATCAATTGGCCAAAATTCTTTACCGTTGACAGTGACCTTCCTGTAAGCCCCGGTATTTCCTCTGCCCGGATCAGCGCCTCGTAATGCGAAATTCCCTGGTAATTGGCATATTCTGCAATCTTACCCATAGTGGTGTCACCGATCCCCCGCCTGGGCACATTGATAATCCGCTGTAGGCTAATGTTATCGGCCGGGTTGGATATCACACGAAGGTAAGCCAGGATGTCCTTTATCTCCTTACGCTCATAAAACTTCAAACCGCCTACGATGGTATACGGAATCCCATTCTTGATGAAAACTTCCTCAATTACCCTGGATTGGGCGTTGGTCCTGTAAAGTACGGCAAAATCACGGTAAGGCCTGTCCTCTTCAAGATGCAGGCGATAAATGCGTTCAGCTATATAATAGGCCTCCTGGTATTGGTCCTGGGCCCTGAAAAATACAGGCAGCAGGCCTTCCTCATTTTCCGTCCACAGGGATTTTTCTTTCCGCCCTATATTCCTTTTGACCACGTGATTTGCCGCCGCCAGGATGTTTTTTGTGGAGCGGTAATTCTGTTCCAATTTGATTACCCTAGCTTCCGGGTAATCCCGCTCGAAATCAAGGATATTCTGAATATCGGCTCCGCGCCACCCGTATACCGACTGGTCGTCGTCTCCGACAACACACAGGTTTCTGTATTTGGCTGCCAACAGCCTGATCAGCCTGTATTGGGCGTGGTTGGTATCCTGGTATTCGTCCACTAAAATGTATTTAAACCTTTCCTGATAATAATCCAGAACCTGCGCAAACTTTTCAAACAGCTCAACGGTTTTCATGATCAGGTCGTCAAAATCCATGGCATTATTTTCCTTTAGCTTGTGCTGGTACAGTTCATAAACCCGCGCCCCGACCTCCTGGTAATAGTCCTGGGCCTGCCGCTTAAAAGCCGCCGGGTCCTGCAAGCCGTTCTTGGCCTGACTAATCAAAACTTGCATGGCCCGGGGAGGATATTTTTTATCGTCAATGTTCAATTCCTTTAAACAGTTTTTCAGTAAAGTTTGTTGGTCTGCCGAATCGTAAATTACAAAATTCCGGCCATACCCTAGTTTCTCTATTTCCATTCTCAGAATACGCACACAGGCCGAATGAAAAGTACAAACCCAAAGGTCCCGCGAATCATATCCCAAAAAGCGTTCCACCCGCTCTTTCATTTCCTGAGCAGCCTTATTGGTAAAAGTAATAGCCAGGATGTTGCGGGGGAATACCCCTTTCCTATGTATTAAATGGGCTATCCGATAGGTTAACACCCTTGTTTTACCGCTTCCCGCTCCGGCCAGAATAAGCAGCGGTCCTTCCGTCCATTCTACAGCTTCCTTTTGTTCCGGATTCAAATTAGCTCCAGTCAAAACTTTCCCTCCCTGAATATGTCAAAAGTGACTAATTGTAGTTCTCCACCGTGTAATTGTTGCACCATTAGATTGGGATTACTTATCACTGAAGTTCGCTGCCAGGGAGCCTGTTTCCTCCTAAAACTCCCGGCCGATAAAAATACTTACCGTCAGGATTAAAAGTACGGCCAGAGAAATCAGGGCATATTTTTTGTCCTGCTCGATGAAATAAAAAACAAGAACGGCTGTAACCACCCGCAACAACGGCGTAGCCAAAAGGATGAACAAACCGGCTTTTATAACTGTAACAGCCCAGGATCCCGCTCCGGCCAAATGGAGAATCAACCCGGCCAGAGTAATGATTATGCTGACATAATAACCGACAGACAATACCTGGCTGACAATACTGTTAAGCTTCACATTGACCTGATTACGATTTACCATAGCTTAACCCCCAACCCCTTTAATATCATGTCTGCAGCCAGGTATAAAAAGATGACGACAAATACTTTTTTCAGGCCGGCCACAGAAATTTTGTCATTGAAACGGGTTCCCAGCCGGGCGCCCAGAAAAACCCCCAGGGCTGAAGGCGCTGCGGTAACAGGGTCAATCAACCCACGAAAAAAGAAGATAAAACCGCTGGCCGAGGCAGTAACCCCGATCATAAAATTACTTGTGGCTACAGCCCTTTTTAAAGGAACCCCCATCAAAATATACATGGCCGGAATTTTTATCAATCCGCCGCCAATACCCAATAAGCCAGACAAAACCCCGGCCAGCCCGGATGCGGCAAGGCCTGCCGGCAAGCGGGAATACCGTCCGGCGCTATTGACCGATGCCGCTGCCGTTTCCCGGTGCCTGACCATAGAAACTGCATTATATAACAACAAGAGGCCAAATAATATCTGCAAGGTAGAACCGTCAACCATATTGGCTATTAAAGCCCCCGCAATAGCTCCAATAGTAGTACTCAATTCCAATACCATGCCCAACCTGATGTCAGCCTTGCCCTCCCTGACGTAAAGGCTGGCTGCTCCCGTCGATGTGGCTATTACACTGATCAGACTGATGCCTATAGCTTGATGCATGGGTAAACCCAAAACAATAGTGAGGGCCGGAATCAGTATAAAGCCCCCACCTAACCCCAACAGCGCACCAAAAATGCCACTTAATATACCGACGATAAACAACAAAAATAACTCCTGCATTTCCTCCACCTACTTGGCTGCGTTTTTTTTTTATTATATCACATTATAGCCAAAATTTAACCTTAAGCAAAAACAACCTCTCCCGAAAAGAGAGAGGTTATCAACAACAACATAAATTAGGACCGGTTGCTTAATCATTAGTGGTCTGTACCCCCATGGTGCCGGTTAAAGTTCTGGTTCTGGTTCTGGTTCTGGTGCTGGGCCTGGTTCCACTGTGGGGTTTGCTGACCCTGTACCTGCTCCTGAAATATATGGCCCGTTTGCATGCCGGGCAGCGTGTAAGGGCTGTATTGGTATTGCTGGGACTGGGCAGGTTGCCTGGCCTGCTGTCCCTGCTGCATCTGGTAAGGTTGTCTCGTTTGCCCCTTTTGGTTGAGCAGTTGCTCCACTTCCTGGCGGCCTTTGGCCAGAAACTGCGCTTCCTGGGAATCCAGAATTTCCATCAAACGCAGCAGTTCTCCCACATGCTGGCGTTCCTCGTCCCGAATGGAATACAATATGGTTTTTACCCGCTGGTCATCAGTAGCCATCGCGTGAGCATCATAGCCCATAATCGCTTCCAGTTCCCCGGCAATGTCCACTCTCAAAGCCTGTATCAACTCTTCCCTGGAGAGTTTCTTTGGCACATTACCCACAAAGGGGTCGCCCATCATTACCATAAAATCGCCTCCTTGATATTTTTTTCTAGTTTTTACAGTTGATTTAAATTTATGTATAACAACTTTTTTCCAATGAACTGAATTTTGCAGGAATTAGTATTTTTTTGTCGAAATTTGGTATTAGTTTAATTTTTCGATATTTACAAACTACCAAGCCAGTTATCCCTTGTAGTAGTTTCCGCGGGAGGTGATATGTAAAGACCCGCATAACAGAAAAACAGGAAAACGTTCCTAACAGGGGGTTTTCAACAGGGGGGGTTTTTTTGAAGAATATCACAATCCGCAAAAAAATTTTGTTTGCTTTTGTAGCTCTGGTAATTTTGTGCATTATTCCCATCACATTGGTTACTGTTTTTTCAATGAAGGAAGCAGTTGTCAGTACGGTACTGGAGAAAGCCAAAGCAGATTCGGCTACCGGCCTGGCCATTATTGACCAAACATACCCTGGCAACTGGGCTATCAAAGACGGAAAGCTTTACAAGGGTTCCCAATTGATGAACGACAATTTCGCCATAGTTGACAAAATTGCTGAATTGACAGGTGATACAGTCACCATATTCCAGGGAAATACCCGGATAGCCACTACTGTAAAAAAAGACGGCAAACGGGCAGTTGGCACCACTGTATCCAAGGAAGTTGAAGACATTGTTATCGGCAAGGGAGAGCCATATTACGGTGAAGCCGATGTGGTGGGGGTGAAATACCAGACAGCATATCAGCCTATCCGGAATTCCGAGGGACAGATAATCGGTATCTGGTATGTCGGTATTTCAAAAAAGTTTCTCGATGACCTTACCTTCAGATTTATAGTCAAACAGATCATAACAGGGCTGATTGTTCTCCTGCTGGCCTTTGTACTGGCATGGATAATTGCCGGAACCATTTCCTCACCCCTTTTCCGCCTGAAAAATGCCATGGAGCGCGCTGAAAAAGGAGACCTCACCGTTGACCTCAAAGTTGACACCGGTGATGAACTCGGTATCTTGGCTTCTTCCTTCAACAGAATGGTAGCAAATATCAGAGAAATTATCGGTGACATCATTTCTGCCAGTCTGAAATTGTCCGATACTGCCAATGAATTTACCCAAAACGCCGGTAATCTCAGCAGGTCCAACGAAGAAGTAAACAAAGCAATTGAAGAAGTTGCCAAGGGTAATACCACCCAGACCCAGGAAATTGCCGCAGTAGTGAAAAGCATTGACGAGCTCAGTCAGGCCATTTATTCAATCGCTCAGGGTGCCGATCAACAGGCAACCAATGTAAACAGGGCCTCGTCGGCCATCAGCCAAATGGTTGCCGAGGTGGAGGAAGTAGCCGCAAGTGCCCGTTATGCCGCCAAAACTGCCGAGGAAACATCTGAAGTTGCCAGTGCCGGCAGTGAAGTTGTTGAAAAAGTTGTTGGCGGAATGGAAACTATCAAAGCCAAGGTATTTGAAGCAGCCGACAAGATTAAAGAACTTGGTGAACAGTCGCAGCATATCGGAGAAATAATACAGGTTATAGATGAAATAGCCGAACAGACTAACCTGTTGGCCTTAAATGCCGCTATTGAAGCAGCCAGAGCAGGTGAACACGGAAAAGGTTTTGCGGTAGTTGCCGATGAAGTCAGAAAACTTGCGGAACGAAGCAGCAAAGCAACCAAAGAAATTGCCGAATTGGTCAATAATATCAGGCAGGGCACTGACAAAGCCGTCCTGGCCATGAATGAGAGTACAACAGAGGTTGAAACAGGAGCAAATCTTGCCATTGATGCCGGCAAAGCCCTCGAGAGCATATTAAACAATGTGACCCGAACCAATGACGAAATACACAAAATTTCAAACGCTGTCCAGCGTATCTCCGATCAGAACGCAGAGGTTGTTGAGGCCATAGATGTGGTGGCTCAGGTTACCGAAGAAAATTCATCCGCTACAGGAAAAATGGCCGCCAACAGCGATGAAGTAAAAAAATCCATCCAGAACATAGCCTATGTTGCCGAAGAAAGTGCTGCTGCCGCCCAGGAGGTAACAGCTTCAAGTGAACAGATGTATACGATCAGCGATGTATTAGCTTCTTCTTCGAAAGAACTGGCTGAAATGGCTGCCGCATTAAAGAACCTGACCGGTAGGTTTAAAGTTTAAGTAGGCTCGTAAAATAACCATGGCCGATTATAGTGAGGTAAAAGTAAAAGGGGCAATCCCAACAGTTAACCGGGACTGTCCCTTTCAAGTTTTCAATCAGGTTTACCGCCTCTTCCCCAATTCCGCAAACACATCATCTGGTTTGATGTCCTGTTCCTTCAGCAGAACAAGCAGATGATACAACAGGTCGGCGACTTCATAAACCACCTCTGCCTTGTTCCTGTTCTTGGCTCCGATTATTACCTCGGCCGCTTCTTCCCCCACTTTTTTCAGTATTTTATCCAGTCCCTTATTAAACAGATATGTAGTATAAGACCCTTCCGGCCGTTCAACATAACGGTCGGCAATGACATCATATACCTCGTAGAGTATCTCTGCTCCCGCTGCTGTCCTGTCCGTAGTTTGATTTCTGACCTGTGAGCAATTTCCCTGAACATCTTGATTTTCCTTAATTCCATCCACTCTGTTATGAAAACAGGTTTTTTCGCCGGTATGGCAAGCCACTCCCTGCTGCTCCACCATAACCAGCAGCGCATCAGCATCACAGTCATAAAAAACCTCTTTAACCTTTTGAATGTTTCCGGAAGTTGCCCCTTTGTGCCAGAGCTCTTGCCTGCTGCGGCTGTAAAACCAGGTTTCGCCGGTTTCCAGGGTTTTATGCAAACTTTCCGCATTCATGTAAGCCAGCATCAAAACCTCTTTGCTTCTTACATCCTGCACAATGGCCGGAATCAGTCCGTCCGCATTAAATTTCAGGTTATTTACCTCACAACTCAAAGTCTCATCGCCACCCCTCGTTGGATACAGAACTCTTTGCACTCCTTGATTGAATACTCGCCAAAATGGAAGATAGAGGCAGCTAATGCAGCATCGGCTTTTCCCTCCAGAAATCCGTCAGCAATGTGCTGAAGATTGCCGACTCCTCCGGAGGCGATAACAGGAATATTGACAGCTTCCGCCACAGCCCTGGTCAGTGCCAGGTCAAAACCTATTTTGGTGCCGTCCCGGTCCATGCTGGTCAGCAGGATTTCCCCCGCTCCCAATTCCTCTGCTTTCTTTACCCATTCCAGCACATCGATGCCGGTCGGCGTTCTGCCCCCGTGGATATATACCTCCCACTTTCCCGGTTCTCCCGTACTTTTGGCATCCACCGCCAGCACGATACATTGCGAACCAAATTTACCGGCTCCCTCCGCAATAAGGGCCGGATTCTGAACAGCAGCGGTATTTACCGATACTTTATCGGCGCCTGCTGTCAGCATCAACCGCATATCATCTATGGTCCTGATCCCGCCTCCCACGGTAAAAGGAATAAACACTTCTTCCGCCGTGCGTCTGACCACGTCTACCATAGTAGCCCGCCCGTCGGAAGAGGCGGTAATATCCAGGAAAACGAGCTCGTCAGCGCCCTCCCGGTCATAAAGAGCAGCCAGTTCCACGGGATCTCCGGCATCTCTAAGATTAACGAAGTTAGTCCCTTTTACTACCCTGCCACCTGTCACATCAAGACAGGGAATAATTCGCTTCATTAGCATATGTATACTCTCCTTTAATGCGTTGGCACTGCAAGGTGAAACAATCGTTGCTCCAATTGACAATTGCCAACTATCAATTCTCAATTATCAACTGTCAACTGCCAACTGCCAACTGTTAACTGTCAACTGTCAACTGCCAACTGTTAACTGCCAACTGCCAACTGTTAACTGTCAACTGTTAACTGCCAACTGCCAACTGTTAACTGCCAACTGTCCTCAGCGCCTCTTCCAGATCTATACGCCCATCATAAAGGGCTTTTCCCGTAATTACCGCTTCAACGCCGTAAGGTTCCAGTTGGCTGACGGCAATCAGGTCTTCCAGGGAAGAAACACCGCCGGAAGCAATTATTTTCAAGCCGGTGGCCTCCGCCATTTCCCTGGTGCTTTCCAGGTTAGGACCTTTCAATGTGCCGTCCCTCTTTATATCGGTATATATTATCCTGGTGACTCCCAGGTCCTTCATTTCCCGGCCCAGGTCCACAGCCTTTTTGGCAGCCGTCTGGTCCCAACCCTCAACAGCCACATAACCGTCCCTGGCATCAATACCCACCACTATTCTTTCACCGTACCTGGCGCAGGCCTTCTCCACCAACCGGGAATCAGAAATGGCAGCCGTGCCCAGAATTACCCTGTTCAGCCCCATGTCCAGGTACATATCAATGGTATCCATGTTCCTGATACCGCCACCCAACTCAGCCGGTATATCCACAGCAGCAATGATCTTCCTGACAGCTTCCACATTTTTGGGTTCACCGGCAAAAGCTCCGTCCAGGTCTACCAGGTGCAGGAACCTGGCTCCCTTGGCCGCCCATTTCCTGGCCATCTCTGCCGGGTCATCGGAATATATGGTTTCCCTGTCCAGCCTGCCTTCGACCAACCGGACGCATTTGCCGTTGCGCAGGTCTATAGCCGGAATGATTAACATGATACCAGACCTCCAAAATTCTTTAAAATTTGCAAGCCTAACTTGCTGCTCTTTTCCGGATGAAACTGGATACCAAAAACAGTGTCGTTTCCGGCTATCGACGTAAATGGTATGCCGTACTCTGTTCTGGCCAGCGTTACATCTTCTCCGGCATCAACATAATAGGAATGCACAAAATAAAAAGCTGATTTATCGGGTATACCCTTGAGAATAGGGGTTTCTTGCTGTATTTCTATCTGGTTCCAGCCCATATGGGGAATTTTTAAGCCCGGAGGAAACTTTTTGACGCGGCCCGGAAAAAGACCCAGTCCCCTGTGCAGGCCCCATTCCTCGCTCTCTTCAAACATGAGCTGCAGGCCCAGGCAAATACCCAGAAAGGGAGTACCCCGGGATACAACCTCGTAGATAGCTTCAATAAAGCCGGCAGCCCTGAGGTTCCGCATGGCATCGCCAAAGGCTCCCACTCCTGGCAAAACAACGCCTTGTGCCTGCAGAACGGCCTCCGGCCCGGTGACAATCTCGGCAGGAAAGCCTACCTTCTCAAATCCTTTTTGTACACTCCGCAAATTACCCATTCCATAATCGATAATAGCAATCATATGTTCCTCCGCTTACAAGCTCCCTTTGGTTGACAGTACGCCGGAAATGTTTTCATCTATAGCCGAAGCTTCATTTAAGGCTCTGCCCAAGGCCTTAAATATGGCCTCAATAATGTGGTGGGTATTTTTCCCGGCCATCTGTTTCACATGCAGGGTTAATTCGGCATTGACGGCAAAAGCGCGTAAAAACTCCTCCACCAGTTCGGTGTCAAAGTCACCCACCTTCTGGCAGGGAAGCTGCGCATCAAAAACAAGGAAACCACGCCCGCTCAGGTCCACTACCGCCATAGCCAGGGCCTCGTCCATGGGCACTAAAGCAGTACCGTACCGCCGGATCCCTACTTTATCTCCCAAGGCTTCAGCAAAAGCCCGTCCCAGGCAGATGCCTATGTCCTCCACCGTATGGTGGTCATCTATGCCTGTATCACCCTGGGCAGTGATATCTAAATCAAAAAGCCCGTGTTTGGACCACAGGGCCAGCATATGGTCCAGAAAAGGAACACCGGTATCAAGGAAATAGCTTCCTTTCCCGTCCAGGTTCAGTGCTACCTGAATGTCGGTCTCCGTGGTAGTCCTTGTATATTCCGCCGTCCTGCCATGCCCTTTTTTACTTTTACCAGCCACACCCATCACTCCTTGTTATCCCTTAGAATTACACCTAATTTCTCCAAAAAAATTGCGTTTTCCTCTTTTTTCCCAATGGTTACCCGCAGACAATCTTCCAAACCCGGCACTTTTCCTAAATTCCTGATCAGGATGCCGCCTTTAAGCAGTTCCTGATACACTTTATCCGAATTTACCGGGGTTCTGAACAGGATGAAATTGGACTGACTGGGAAAAGCCGTTACACCGCTTAAACCTTGCAGTTCCATGAAAAGTTTTTCCCTTTCTTCAATAATCATCCCTATTTGTTCATCAAAAAGTTGCCTGTATTTGAGAGCTGTCCTGGCAGCCAGTTGGGAAAAAGAATTGACATTAAAGGGTTGTTTTATTTTGTTCAGTTCCTTAATTACTGATTCGTTGGAAATCAGGTAGCCAACCCTCATGCCCGCCAGCCCGAAGGCCTTGGAGAAAGTTCGTAATACTATAAGGTTGGGATACCTGTTTAAATGAGAAACTATGGTTTCCCTTTTAAATTCAAAATAGGCTTCATCTACGATAACAAGAGCGCTGGTATTCTCGAGCACATACATGATGTCTTCCGGTGGAATCACTGTCCCGGTGGGGTTATTGGGCGAAACCAATACAACGATGTCGATCCCTGCCCGGGCCCGTTCCACAAGTTTTTGCACAGGTACGGCAAAGTCTTCGCCGGTCCGCATTTCCTCAACGCCTGTACCGGTAATACGGGCATGAATCTTGAACATGGAGAAGGTAGGTACCGGTATTAATACAGTCCTGTCATTACCCCCAAAGGTTAAATAGATGAGCTGGATCAGCTCATCGGAGCCATTACCTGCTATGAGGTTATCCGGCGCCACCCCGTTATAGTCTGCCAAAGCCTGCCTGAGTTCGACCGCCCCGGGGTCCGGATACCGGGTAAAAACATCGCTGTTCAGTTTTTTGATAATTTCCTGGCAAACCGCTTCCGGAAAAGGATAGGGGTTTTCGTTTAAGTCCATTCTGATGACATTGGGATAGGGATGGGTGTCGTAAGGTACCAAATCCCGCAGATCTTCCCTGACCCTTGTCCGGACATCAAATTGTATGCTCATATTACTACTCCTTTTTGTCTGTTTTTTTTCGCTAATTGGCTTTTATTTTTTTGCTAATTTATCCAACCTTACCTGGATGGAATTGGCGTGGGCGTCCAAACCCTCCACTTTTGCCAGTTTGACAATGTCCTGGCCCACTTTTCCCAGGCGATCCCGGGAATAGGCAATAATACTCATTTTTTTCATAAAGGTGTCCACATTTAACGGAGAATAAAAGCGGGCCGTACCGCCTGTGGGCAGTACATGGTTGGGGCCGGCGTAATAGTCACCGACTGGTTCGGCCGTGTAATGACCCATGAAAACAGCTCCGGCGTTTTTGATTTTTCCCAAAATGTCAAAAGGCTTTTCCACTGCCAGTTCCAGGTGTTCGGGCGCATAAGTGTTGGCCATTTCAATGGCTTCGGCAAGGCTGTCAGTCACAATAATGGCGCTGTAGTCCCGCAAAGAAGCCGTTAAAATCTCTTTCCTGGACAAATATGATACCTGGCGCTCAATTTCTGCTTTTACGGCATGGGCCAATTTTTCGGAAGGAGTAACTAAAACTGCCGAAGCAAGCACATCGTGCTCAGCCTGGGAAAGCAGGTCAGCCGCCACATAAGTGGGATCTGCTGAGGCATCTGCGATGATCAGGATTTCGCTCGGTCCCGCCAGCATGTCTATATTTACCTGGCCGTAAACCATCTTTTTGGCCAGGGTAACGTATATGTTACCGGGGCCTGTAATAAGGTCAACCTTCCTTATGGTCCGGGTCCCGTAAGCCAGCGCAGCCACGGCCTGGGCGCCGCCAACTTTATATATTTCCGTAACTCCGGCCTCCGCCGCAGCAACTATCGAATAGGGATCAATCCGGCCCCCGGCCGTTGGGGGAGCGACCATAACAATCTCTTTAACTCCCGCCACCTTTGCCGGCACGGCATTCATCAGCACAGAAGAAGGATAGGATGCCGTACCCCCGGGTACGTAGATGCCAACCCGTTCCAGGGGGCGTACCAACTGCCCCAGGACAGTGCCGTCCTCTTCTGGGTCAAACCAACACTTTTGCAGTTGTTTTTCGTGATAAGCGGCAATATTGTCGCGGGCCTTTTGCAGGGCAGGCAAAACATCTTTATCAATAACCCGGTAAGCTTCTTCGATTTCTTCTTCCGAAACCCGTAAAGTTTCCGGCGTTAAGCGGGCTTTATCGAAGCGAGCCGTGTATTCCAGCACAGCCTCGTCGCCTCTCTCCCGTACCTCCTTTAAAATTTCGCTTACCCGCTGTTCATAAACGGCCTGGTCTTCATATACTTTGTTTAATACCTTTTCCACCTCGGTCTGGCCGCTTTTTAAAATTCTGATCATTTTTCCTTCCCCCGTTTCTTTAGACTTCTTTAGCTGTTCAAATTTCCTAAAGCCCTGTTCAGTCGTTCAGTTTTCCCACAACCTCTTTCAACTGCCCAATCAAGGGATTGATTCTGTTGTTCTTCAGCCGGTGGCTGACCCGGTTAGCAATCAGCCTGGCCGTAGACTTAAATATTTCAGCCACAGCCACCAGATTATTTTCCCGCAAAGTCCGGCCCGTGGACACAATATCCACAATCATCTCGGACAAGCCGACCAACGGCGCCAATTCTATGTTGCCATGCAGTTTGATAATTTCCATCTGCTTCCCTTCGGCAGCAAAATAATTTTGGGCCACCCGCGGAAACTTCGTGGCTACCCTGGCATGGGTCATCTGTTCCCATTGTCCGTCCTGGGCCGTCTTTTCAGGAACGGCCACTACGAACCGGCAGGCCCCGTATTTCAAATCCAGAAGTTCGTAAACGTCCTTGTTCTGTTCCACGATGGTATCTTTGCCGACAAACCCCAGATCCGCTGCCCCGTACTCCACAAAAGTGGGAATATCGGTAGGGCGGCAAATGATATATTTTACCCGGTCTTCTTCGTTGACAAAAAAGAGTTTCCGTGAATCAGTCTCCAGTTCATCCACGTTGAGCCCGGCTTCCCTGAGAACCCGGATCGTATCCTTATATAGTGTGCCTTTGGGAATAGCTATAGATAAATAATCATCCATAAAACACCAGGACCCCTTTCGCTTTAGCGCGTTAAAGCGCTAACATGATGAAATTATAGCATGGATTTTGATAAATGTCAATCCAAGGTAATAACCTTTGCATCGCTGAACATGGAATCCTCAGAATTCAGTCGGACACCGGATCTTCTGTCTCTTGTAACTACCCGGTGACCTTCTGCTCTCAATTGGGCAGCTTTATCAAAGGCCTCCAGGCGCCGGTGGCTTTCATATTCAATGATATAATCCAGGTTTTTGAAATCCCGGGAATGTCCCTGGCGTTCCAGAGCCAGCATAATCCTTTCTATCCCCAGGGCAAAACCGGTAGCCGGGCATGGCAAACCAAACTGGCCAAGCAAACCGTCATAACGACCGCCCCCACAAATGGGGAACCCCAATCCCAGGGCCGACCCTTCAAAAACAAGACCTGTATAGTAATCAAAATCCCTCAACAGCCCCAAATCCAGGTCGACATACCGGTCCAGCCTGTAATCAGTTAATACGGCAAAGACTTCCTCCAGGTTATCTAAAGCCTTCAAAGCTTTGGCGCTTGTAAGCATAGGCCTTATACTTTCCAGTTCCCGCCGGCTTCCGCGGAGGGTAATTATCTGCATCACCTTATCAATCTCTTTCTCCGGTAGTTTTTGGTTATGTAATATTTCTTCCACACCTACAAAGTTTTGGTTGCTGATAGTTGTTTTTATTTCTTTTTTTACCTCTTCGGCAACTTCCAGTTCTTCCATAAGTCCATTAAAAATATCTATTTGTCCTACACTCAATTTGAAATTTTGCAAGCCGATTTTTTTAAGAACTTCCACGGTAAGGGCCAGCACCTCGGCGTCAGCTTCGGGGCTGCTTGAACCTATAAGCTCTACTCCGGCCTGGTAATACTCTCTCTGGCGCCCGGCCTGCGGTTCTTCATAGCTGAAAACATTTGCTATATAAAAAAGCCGTAGGGGGAATGGTCCCCTTTTTTGCCTCGATGCCGTCAACCGCGCTATTGGCGTGGTCATATCGGGACGCAAGGCTAAAATCCGTCCCTGCCGGTCAATAAACTTATACATAAGGTCTAACTGTTCGTCCCGCTGACCTATCTTTAAAACATCAAAATATTCAAAGGCCGGCGTAACAACCTCCTGGTAACCCCAGGCCCTGAAAATATCACTGATCTCTCTTTCCAGTTCCCTTTTGCACCAAGCTTCGCCCGGCATCAGGTCCCTCACACCGGAAGGTATTTCGGTTTTAAAACTCCTGGACATCATCCACACCCCTCTACTACTTTAACATATTAAAGTGATAAAGATATCTTACCATACATCCCCATAAGTGTCAAGGCGGAATTGCCTTTCTCCCTACCAAAAAGAAAAAGCACCCCGTAACGCAAACCCTACGGCGTGCCCAATACGGCATCTAATTAGCCGGCTGTTTTTGGGGAAAATAAACGGTAAAGACCGTCCCCACTTCTTCATTACCGGTCAAGCTGACAGTTCCCCCGTGTTTTTCTGTCAATTTTTTTACCGTATGTAAACCTAAACCGCTGCCTTCCAAACCTTTGGCGGAAAAACCTTTTTCAAAAATTTTATCTCTTAATTGTTCCGGTACTAACGGTCTCCGGCAGGCAACTTCCAAAAAGAAACCTTCGCCGTTTTCACTAAATGTAACTTTTACCTGCCTGTCGTCAGCGGATACGTTTTCTGCCGCATCCAAAGCATGGTCAATCAAATTGCCGATAATTTGAGATATAGTAATAGCAGAAATCTTTAGGCCAAGTAACTTTGATTTCAGATCAACGGAAAACCGAATCCCCCTTGACTCGGCATTATGTCTTTTTTTCAGCAAGAGGGCTGCTATTTCCGGATGTTCCAGGTTACTTATTGAGGTGTCTGTTTTTAAACGATCGGTCACTTCTTTAATATACTGCAGGGCATGATCCTTTTTGCCCAATTGAATAGAACCCATGATCACCTGTAGGTGATTAAAAAAATCATGCCTATGGGTGCGTAAAATACCGACCAGCTCCTGGCTTTCTTTTAAACAGGCCTGGTTTAGTTCCGCCTCTTTTTCCTTTTTCGCCAACCTGATAATTTCCCTTACCAGGTAAATGGCCGCTATTCCCAGAACTACTCCGGCTGCTAACGAGAAGCCAAACATAGTCTTCATGGGTTTGGCAACTTTTTGGTACAAAGAAAAATAGCCCCAGAACCCGTTTACAAAAAAAATTAAAACTTGTAGCAAAATTACCATAATCAGGAATGCTGATTTTTGGTTAAATTGTGACGGTGAAAGCATGGTTTTCCTCCATTTAAAGTATTTACATGTCAAGATACTTCTGGCGCCTGAACATTTTTCGGAAAACAGATTGCAAAAACAGTACCTTTTTCTTCGTTACTGGTTAGTTCAACAGTCCCTCCGTGTTTTTCAGTAAGCTCCTTGACAATATACAAACCCAATCCGCTGCCATTACGACCCTTGGTTGTAAAGCCCTTCTGAAAAACCTTTTCCTGTAATTCCGGCGGTATGGCAGGCTTGCTATTACAAACCTTGATAATAAAACGCCGGCTGTCTTCGCTGAAAGTTATTTCTACAGTTCGATCCTCTTCTGCCGGTAAACCCTTAACGGCATAAAAAGCATTATCCACTAAATTTCCCAATATTCTGGAAATAACACTTGCAGGAAGGTCCAAACCCCGTAAATCCGATTCCGGCCTTACAACAAGGCGAATCCCATCCTGTTCCGCATGGTGCATCTTTTTAAACAACAAAGCAGCCACTTCAGGATGTTCCATATTACTGATCAGGGATTCGTTTTTCAGGGAATCCACCACTTCATTGATATAATTGAGGGCATTTTCCGCTCTGTTCAAATGGATACATCCCATTATCACCTGCAGGTGGTTGAGAAAATCATGGCGGTGAGAACGCAAAACATCAATGAGCTCCCGGTTCTCCTCTAAATGAACCTTGTACACCTCGGCCTCCTGTTCCCTGGCTGCCAGCCGGATAACCTCCCTGAGCATCAGGACAGACCAGCCGCCCAGTACAATACCGGCCGATAATGAAAGGATGCCAACGGTTCTCAGGGAAATGCCCACTTTCTCATGCAGAGCAAAATAAGTCCATATTCCCGTCTCAACCACCACAAAGCTCTGCAGCAGTATCAAAAAAAGGAGTAATATTTTTTTGTCAACTTTATATCCTGGTATCATAACTGTTCCTCCGCTAACCACTGGACCCCCATTTCACAGTTGTCTACTCCCGCGGTGGCCGGAGTCTTGACCTGTCGCTTTAAGCCTATCGGCCCAGTTGTTCAATATTTATCAGCGCCCGGCCGGTAAAGGCAGTAAACAGACACGCCAAAATAAGTAACGCATCGCCCAGGTAACCGGTGACAATATGGAGCCAGGTATTGGACATTATATCTTCAATAGTGATATTTAGTTTACTAAGAATAAAGGGGAAAGTAGCTGATTCGCTAAGAATCAGAATAATAAAGCCCACCAGGCCGGCCACGGCACTGGCACCCCAGTTCCTGCGGCCGACCAGACGCAAAATGATGATTAACCCCAGCAGGTTCAGCACAGTATGAGTGCCTAACGGCCACTGGTTAATGGTATAAATACCGCGTACCAGGTAGACCAGCAATCCCTGCAGCAGGCCTACCATGACAGTCTGTTTCAGGTTTAGCCTGATGCCAATCAGCGCCATGCCGGTATAACCGACCAGAGCGCCTTCTATGATGTAAAAGAAAACCAGCACCCTGAGATCTTCCACGATAATTGCCTCCTTTGCAAGTACAGCTATAGGTAAATATTTTTATTCAGCGTTTTACATCACAAAGCTTTATTTTCTCAGTGCTTCGGGCAGCGAAGGTTGGTATCCGCTTACATTACACGCGGAAACCACGCTTATTTGGGCCAGAAATGTAAACAGCGCAATAGCCAGCATCAGCAATCTTCTGTACATGGGTTCCCTCCCCCTTTCTCCAGAGGCTAAGGCAACATTCTGTCCACCATTGCCACCAGACGATACCCACAGGGTGTCAGGCTGAAAATCTGCCACATCAGTCCCAGGGTGCCGGCCAAAATAACATCGGATTTGAATAAGTTTACAATACCGCAGGCGCTCCCGCCCCAAAGAATAAACCAGGCAACCAGATACATCCGTGATAATCTGCGCAGCCGCTTCTTCATTTTTTCTTCGGTAATCGGTTTGTTGGGCGTATCGGCAGGCGCATATTTATAAACAGCCCACAAACCCAGCAACCATACTGCTGTTACCAGTGCCGAAAGCAGAGGAGAGGAAAAATAGATGTGAGCAAGTCGCGAGAAGATTGCGATGGTGGGAGAAACTATAGCCCCCAGCAGAGAACAGTTCCTGATACTGGCAGAATGAGCGCCTCCGGACAGTACTCTCAGCCCGGCTGCGGTAAAAGCCGCAACCAGGGCCAACTGAACAACTCCAAGCAGCCAGGATATAATGACTATCAGGACAATTCCGGCCAAATTGCTTACAAAAACAGCAAAACCATAAGTTACAATCTCTGCCTGTTCATTGCTTAAGCCCAATTCTCTTTGCAGGTAATCAGAAAATTTACCGATAATTTTTTCCGTTTACATCTCTCCTTCCTGAAACCAAAAGTCTATATTTCTAATTCTTATTATTTCGACATTTTTTGCTAAAATCCTTCATCATGTTATTTTTATCCTGTGAACCTATGTTTTCTTCCGTGTCCCCAAGGAAGAACTCAAATCCCTGGAACAGAGCTGCTGCCGTCTGTCAGCGGCGGTTTCAGATTTTAACCTTTCCAATACAAGCTTATATCCGTCCGCACCATAATTCAGGCAGCGTTTCACCCTGCTGATAGTGGCCGTACTGGCCCCGGTCCGTTCAGCAATCTCCCCGTAGGTCTTTTCGGCCTGCAGCATTTTGGCCACCTCCAACCGCTGGGCCATGGCCTTGAGCTCGGCCACCGTACATATATCTTCAAAAAAACGGTAGCATTCATCGACATTTTCCAGCAGCAGCACAGCTTCAAACAGTTGGTCAAGCAAAGGATCTTTCAGTTTGAATTCAACCAAGGTTCTCCCTCCATGATCTCTTTTGGTTTACCTAATTCCACAATGAAACATATTTCCCTTCTTTAATATGCTAAAATAAAAAACTAACCATATTTTAGACCGTTTTTTCAGAAAATAGTATACACAAGATTGGTTAGTGGAACTCCGTTCACTTGAAATCACTGAACTTGGCCAAATCGCCGTGCATGGTTTGAGGCCCACGGTTTCCGATGTCCATACTGGAACAGGGGCCACGGTTGAAAGTAAAATGCCCCAAATCACCGGCTAAGGCCAATAACAGCCGTGGCTGGAGCCACATACGGCAATTCAGCCGGGTCCGTGATTTGGGACACAAAGGAAACAATTAATTTATGTGTTTCATAGATGTCGTAAAGCCTTTTGACCGATATCTTTACGATAATGCATGTTGTCGAAATGGATTTTGCCTACAGCTTTATAGGCATTTTCAATTGCCGCCGGTATAGATGGGCCAAGGGCCGTTACACCGAGCACCCGTCCTCCGGATGTAACTATGCGGCCATCCTGTAAACCCGTTCCTGCGTGGAAGACAATGGCCTCTCTAGCCGCATCGTCTAACCCGGTAATAGGGTCGCCTTTTTTATAGCTACCCGGATACCCCCCTGCTGCAAGCACCACACAGACAGCCGCTTCCGGTTTCCACCTGATATTAACTTCATGCAAACGCTTGTCTATTACCGCCTCCATAATCTCCACCAGATCGCTGTCCAAGCGCGTTAATACCGCCTGGGTTTCCGGGTCCCCAAAACGCACGTTAAATTCCAGGACTTTCGGCCCGTCTTTGGTTATCATCAGGCCGGCATAGAGTACTCCCTCGTAAAGGCGCCCCTCCTGGGCCATACCTTGCATGGTGGGTTTAAGAATCTTTTCCATCACCTGCCGGTGTAATTCATCCGTATAAACGGGAGCGGGCGAATAGGCGCCCATGCCGCCGGTATTGGGTCCTTCGTCATTATCAAATACCCTTTTATGGTCCTGGGAAGACACCATGGGAACCACCGTTTCCCCGTCGGTAAAAGCTAAAATACTTACTTCCTCGCCTTCCAGGCATTCTTCAATGATAATCATATCCCCGGCCTGGCCAAAGGCTTTGTCTTCCATCATCATGCGCACGGCATTTATGGCCGTTTCTTCATCCCGCGCCACCACCACACCTTTTCCGGCCGCCAAACCGTCAGCTTTGACCACGCAAGGCGCCCCCGTTTCCTTAATATATTCGATGGCAGACCCGGCATCAGTAAACTTGGCGTATTTGGCCGTGGGGATGTTGTACTTGGACATAAGTTCCTTGGCCATCACCTTGCTGCCTTCCAGTTCCGCAGCCTGCCGGGAAGGCCCGAATACCTTGAGACCTGCGACTCGAAATTTATCCACCAAACCCATGGTTAACGGCGCTTCAGGCCCAACCACGGTCATATCAATGCCTTCCTGTTGAGCAAAGTTTAACAAACCGTCAATATCCTCGACGGAAATGGCGACACATTCGGCAATTTGCGCCATCCCGGCGTTTCCCGGCGCACAATAGACCTTTGTCACTTTTGGGCTTTGTTTGATTTTCCAGACCAGGGCATGTTCACGCCCGCCACCGCCAACAACCAGTACTTTCAAGCTATTCACCTCTGTAAACGGCCAGTGGTCTTTGACAACCGGCCAGAAATTTTGTTCACAGCCCGGAGACAGTGGTCAGTTGATATCCAGCCACAGTTATGGTGAAACAGTGAATTGCGATTTAGCGGAGGGCGGTCAAACAGTGTTAACGACAGTGAAGGCTTGAAATCACTGTTTCCGGCACGGACGCCGGAAACCCGGCCATTGAGTCATGGACGACGATTTGGCCGGGTTCAGTGATTTCAACTGAACGGAGTTTACACTGTTTCCGCCCGCAGCTTTGGAGCAACGATTGTTTTACCATTACTGTGGCGGTAACCGACCAATGTCAACGGACCGTTTCAGTGTTTGAAATGCCTCATGCCAGTGAAGACCATGACTATGCCATGCTCGTCGGCCGCTTTGATGGATTCCTCGTCCCGTAGGGAACCGCCCGTCTGAATAATGGCCGTAATTCCCGCTTTGGCGGCCTCGTCGACTGTGTCACGGAAGGGAAAGAAGGCATCGGAGGCCAGCACCGCCCCTTTCGCCTTTTCGCCGGCCTGGGCAAAGGCTATCCTGGCCGAACCCACACGGTTCATCTGTCCGGCGCCGACTCCCAATGTGCACTTATCCTTAGTCACTACTATGGCGTTGGATTTCACATGCTTAACAACTTTCCAGGCAAAAAGCATTTCTTCTAATTGTTCTCTGGTAGGCTGGGCTTTGGACACTACTTTCAGGTCATCGACAGTTATTGACCCGGCATCAGATTCCTGAACAAGCAAGCCGCCGTTTACAGCCTTCATATCGTAGCCCGCAGGCGGCCCTTCGGGCATCTGCCCGGTCTTCAAAACCCGCAGATTTTCCTTTACCCCAAAAACTTCCAGAGCCTCCTCCGTATAATCAGGAGCAATAACGGCCTCCAGGAAAATCTCATTCATTTTTTCGGCTGTAGCTTTGTCCACAGTAGTATTTATGCCCACAATCCCGCCGAAGGCCGATACAGGGTCGGCTTCATAGGCCCGCCGGTAAGCCTCGGCTAAACTGGCACCGCTGGCCACGCCGCAGGGATTGTTATGCTTGATGATGACCACCGTGGGTTCTGTAAATTCCCTGGCTATTTCGAAGGCTGCATTGGCGTCCATAATATTGTTAAAAGACAATTCTTTCCCCTGCAGTTGCTGCGCTGTTCCAACACCCGGCGTTTTTGCCAGCGGGTCCCGGTAGAAAGCCGCTTTTTGATGCGGGTTTTCGCCGTACCGGCAATCCTGGGCCTTGACAAAGCTGAGATGGAGGTTGGCCGGGAACTTTTCCCCCGTCGTTTCCCGTACCAAGTTGTTCATATAGGCGCTGATGTATGTATCATACTCTGCCGTGTGGGTAAAGGCCTCGGCTGCCAACTGCATTCTGAATTCCCTGCTTACTTTTCCTTTTTTCAGTTCTTCAATAACCTGGCCGTATCTCACCGGGTTCACCACAATGATAACATGCTCAAAGTTTTTGGCTGCCGCCCTTACCATGGTAGGCCCGCCGATATCTATGTTTTCAATGGCGTCTTCCAGTGTCACGTCCGGCTTGCTGATGGTCTGCTTGAAAGGATACAGATTCACCGCAACCAAATCTACCGGACCAATGTTATGTTCTTCTAACTGGGCTAAATGCTCGGGGGTTCTCTTCGCCAAGATACCACCGTGGACATACGGGTTTAAAGTCTTGACCCGGCCGTCCAGGATTTCCGGGAATCCGGTTATCTCAGTAACATACTTGGCCGGTATTCCCGCTTCTTTAATAGTTTTGAAAGTGCCGCCCGTGGACACAATTTCAAACCCCAGCCCGTGCAGGGCGCGGGCAAATTCAACAACGCCTTCCTTGTTTGACACACTGATAATCGCTCTCCTGCTCAACTTTACTCCTCCTTTTCCGGTTTCAGCAACGTCCTAGTCACTGATCCGCACTTTTCTTCCCTCAACCTTTAATTTACCGTCAGCAAAGAGTTGAATGGCCTGGGAGTAAATCTTGTGTTCCTCTTGCAGTATTCTCTGAGCCAAAGTGTCTTCATCATCGTCTTGCATGACAGGTACGACAGCCTGCAGGATAATCGGACCTGTATCCATGCCGGCGTCTACAAAATGGACGGTACATCCCGAATACCTGACCCCGTATTCTACCGCATCCCTTTGGCCATGCGCCCCTGGAAATGCAGGCAGCAAAGCGGGGTGAATGTTCATTATCCGGTTGGGAAAACTCTGTAGCAGCACTTCACCGACCAACTTCATATAGCCTGCCAGAACCACCAGGTCAACACCATGCTGAACCAGGGTGTCCACTATTGCTTTCTCGTATTCGGCTTTCCCTGGAAAACTTGCCAGTTCAAACCAGAAAGCCGGAATTCCTTTTTTCCTGGCCCTTTCCAGGGCAAAGGCCCCTGGTTTGTCGCTGATGACAACAACCACTTCCGCCGATAGCTTCCCGGCATCAATGTTATCCATGATTGCCTGCAGGTTGGAACCTCTGCCGGAGGCCAGCACGCCCAGCTTTACTTTGGCCATAGTTATACCCCCTTATATTCTACAGCCGCCTCTCCGGGTACTACCTCACCTATATAAACGGCTTTTTCCCCGTTAGCGGCAAGGGTCTGCATTACAGCTTCCGCTTCGTCGGGAGCCGCAATTATGACCAGGCCTATGCCCATATTGAATGTGCGCAGCATTTCATGGTCTACCACGCGGCCCGTCTCCTGGATAAGTTTAAAGATAGGCGGTACTGTCCAGGCCGACGGGTCAATTACTACCTTGCAGTTGTTGGGAAGGATACGGGGAATGTTTTCCGTCAAGCCACCACCGGTAATATGCGCCATCCCTTTAATACGATGTTTTTTCAACAGGGGAAGTACCTGTTTCACGTAAATACGGGTTGGCTCAAGAAGTTCCTCGCCCAATGGCCTGGTTAAAGGCGCCGGTGTCTCATGCAGGGCAAAACCGCCTATTTCCAGCAGCACTTTTCTGGCCAGGGAAAACCCGTTGCTGTGGAGTCCGGATGAAGGCAAACCGACCAGTTTGTCACCAGGCTGAACAGCATGGCCGTCAATTATTTTTTCCCGGTCAACAATACCGACAACAAACCCGGCCACATCATATTCGTCTTCGGCATAAAATCCGGGCATCTCCGCAGTTTCACCGCCAATCAGGGCACACCCGGCCTGCCGGCAGCCTTCGGCAATCCCTTTTACAATATCGGCTACCTTTTCAGGAACCAATTTCCCTACTGCCAGGTAGTCCAGGAAAAACAGGGGTTCCGCTCCCTGCACCAGGATGTCGTTCACACACATAGCCACAGCATCAATACCGATGGTATCATGCCTGCCCGTCATAAAAGCTATTTTTAATTTGGTACCTACTCCGTCCGTTCCGGAAACCAGGACCGGATTTTTATATTTGGCTGCATCCAAGGCAAATAAGCCGCCAAACCCTCCTATGCCGGTCAGTACTTCCGGGCGGAAGGTCCTCATGACATGGGCCTTCATCAATTCTACCGCCTCATTGCCGGCTGTAATGTCTACACCTGCATCGGCATAAGTTATCCCTTTTTTTTCTTCCATTTCCTTCCCCTCCTATTCCAGAACGAATTTTCCCATTTCCTCCGGTTTGGGGATAGGAATGGGATAATCGCCGTCAAAACAGGCTGTACAAAACTTACCGGGTACGGTATTGAACGCTTTCAAGAGCCCTTCCAGGCTCAGGTAATGGAGCCCGTCGGCCCCGATGAATTGCCTTATTTCATCAAGGGACATCTTGGCAGCTATTAGTTCTTTCCTGTTGGAAGTATCTATACCATAATAACAGGGCCATAAAATAGGCGGCGAACTGACACACATGTGGATTTCTTTGACTCCTGTATCCCGGAGCATTTTAACCATACGGCTACAGGTAGTACCCCTGACAATGGAGTCATCAATCATCAGAATCCGTTTCCCCTTGAGAATGTTTTTGATCGGGTTTAATTTCAGGTGTACCGCCAGGTCCCTCAATTCCTGTGTCGGCTGGATAAAGGTCCTGCCGATATAACGGTTTTTCATGAGCCCTTCCTCAAAAGGCAGCCCTGATTCCTCGGCATAGCCCCGGGCAGCGGCATTTCCCGAATCCGGCACAGATATCACCAGGTCCACATCGGCACGGTACTCTTTCGCTAATTGGCGACCCATCTCACGGCGAACCTGATTGACCATATACCCGTCAATAACGCTGTCGGGCCGGGCAAAATATATGAACTCAAAAACACAGAGGCCTTTTCTTTCCGCTGCCCCGTAATGTATAGACTTAATGCCGTTTTTGTCTATGACGATTACCTCGCCCGGTTCCACATCCCTGACCAACTCGGCCCCAATGGTATCAAGGGCACAGGATTCGGAAGCAAGTATATAAGCGCCGCCCAGTTTACCGAGACACAACGGTCTGACGCCATGTGGGTCCCGCACCCCGATTAACTTATCCCCGGTCAAAACCACCAGGGAATAGGCGCCTTCTATTTCATCCATACACCTGGTAATAGCCTTCTCAATAGGCACGTTGCTGTGTCTGGCTATGATGTTTACAATTACCTCGGTATCAATAGAAGATTGGAACACTGCACCCCTTTCCATGAGCTTCGGGCGAAGTTGGTGGACATTGGTCAGGTTGCCGTTATGAGCCAGGGCAATCATACCTTTTTGGTAATAACACACGAGCGGCTGGGCATTGGTGACTAAACTGGAACCAGTGGTGGAATAGCGCACATGTCCAATAGCCGCATGTCCTTTCAGGCTGTCTAACCGGGCTTCGTCAAAAACCTCGGGCACCAGGCCCATATTTTTATGCAGCAGGATGTTTTTACCGTCAGCAGTGGCAATACCTGCGCTTTCCTGTCCCCGGTGCTGCAAGGCGTAAAGCCCGTAATAGGTCAGGCGGGCAACATCTTTATCCGGTCCGAAAATACCGAAAATTCCGCATTCTTCCCTTGGTTTGTCGGCCCGGAACAGGTCCGGTTCGACGTCTTTGTCCGAGGAGAGCCCGTAATCTTCCTTGATCATTTTATCTTCCTCCGCATACAAAGTAAATCATTTCCGGAAATATGCCAAAGCTTAAATACTCTCTCCCGTGAGCCTTCTAAGCACTTCCCGGTAAGCCTCTTCCACGTTGCCCAAGTCTCTTCTGAAACGGTCCTTATCGAGTTTTTCTTTCGTTTCCACATCCCAGAAGCGGCAGGTATCAGGTGAAATTTCATCAGCCAGAATTACCTCGCCTTTATGAATACCAAACTCCAATTTAAAATCAATTAAATCTATTTTTTTATCTTTTAAATACTCTCTGAGAATGTCGTTCACCTGCAAAGCTATGGAAGAAATTGTTTGCACCTGTTCGGGCGTAGCTAAATTAAGAGCATAGATATGGTATTCGTTAATTAGCGGATCACCCAGGGCATCATCCTTGTAATAGAACTCAAGCACCGTCCTGGGCAGCATGGTACCTTCCGGCAGTCCTATCCGCTTGGATAAAGAACCGGCCGCAATATTGCGCACAACAACTTCTACCATGATAATCTTTGCCGCCTTGACAATTTGCTCCCTGTCGTTGACCTGTTTCACCAGGTGAGTTGGTATCCCTTTGCTTTCCAGCAAATTGAAAAAATGGGTAGAAATCTTGTTGTTTAGGATTCCTTTGTTCATGATAGTGCCTTTTTTCTTGCCGTCAAAGGCCGTTGCATCGTCTTTGTACTCCACCCAGTACAGGTCCGGGTCAGTAGTCTTGTAGACTTTTTTGGCTTTCCCTTCATAAAGTAATTCCTGCTTTTGAATATCCATTGTTCTCCCCCCTTAAATTTAAGCCACACAGGCATCTGTCAACCGGTCACTGCACACCGGCCACTAATCATAAACCAAAGCGGGCAAAGATGGTATCGACATACCTGAGATACCACTGGTAATCAAACAGAGAACGCAGTTCTTCGGGTGAAATAAGGGCCGTTACATCCTCGTCCGCTAACAAGAGATCCAGGAAGTTTTGCTTGGTGCGCCAAACCTCCATGGCATTTCTCTGCACCAGTTCGTAAGCTCTTTCTCTAAGGATACCTTTTTCCACAAGGGCCAGCAGTACCCTTTGCGAGTAAATCAGGCCCCTGGTTTTATTCATGTTTTCCATCATAGCGTCGGGATAAACCAGTAGGTTACTAACAATTTTTATGGTCAGATGGAGCATGTAATCAAGTAGGATAGTGCTGTCAGGTATGATTACCCGCTCTACAGAAGAATGGGATATGTCTCTTTCATGCCATAAAGCCACGTTCTCCATGGCCGCCAAAGCGTTGCCCCGCAATACGCGTGCCAAACCGGAAATTCTTTCCCCTGTGATGGGGTTTCTCTTATGGGGCATGGCCGAAGAACCCTTCTGCCCCTTGGCAAAGTACTCCTCGGCCTCTCTGATATCGGTCCGTTGCAGATTGCGCAGCTCCGTGGCGATTTTTTCCAACGTGCATCCTATCACCGCTATGGTCGCCATGTATTCAGCGTGCCGGTCCCGCTGAATAACCTGAGTGGCTATCGGCGCAGGTTTTAAGCCAAGTTTTTCGCAAACCCGGCGCTCCACTTCCGGGTCGATATTGGCGTAAGTGCCTACAGCCCCGGATAACTTACCGACGCTGATATTTTCGATGGCCCTTTTCAGCCGTTCGATATTGCGGTCTGTTTCCGCAATCCAGAGGAGCATTTTCATGCCGAAGGTCATCGGTTCGGCATGAATGCCGTGGGTCCGCCCGATCATCGGTGTATATTTGTACTCTTTGGCTTTTTCCACCAGCTTTTCCCGCAGGATCTGCAGGCGGGGAAGCAAAAGTTCTCCCGCTTCCTTCATTAACAAACACAGGGCCGTGTCCCCCACATCCGATGAAGTCATACCCATGTGAATGTATTTTGACTCTTCACCCACGTTTTCGGCCACGTTGGTCAGGAAGGCAATCACATCATGGTTGGTCACCTTTTCAATCTCGTTAATCCGGTCAACATCAAAAGCTGCCTTTTCCCTGATTGCCTTCGCCGCCTCCACCGGTATATAGCCCAGTTCGGCCATGGCTTCACAGGCGGCAATCTCCACGTCCAGCCACTTTTGAAACTTGTTCTCCAGGGTCCAGATTTTCCCCATTTCAGGTAATGTGTAACGGTCAATCATCCTTTAGGTACCTCCGTTAAATTTTGTTCTGACAAGATAAAATTAGCTCTGGCGAGTCCAGAACCAGGGAACCACCAGAGCCAAAAATCAGCATGGTATACCGGATTCCTTTAAAGGAATGCCAAAAGAACCGGTGTTCCCTCGTAGTCCGGTCATTTACGGTGCCGGGTAGAGACTCTCGAACCATATTATCGAGTATATACGAGGATATCAGGATGTCTACTTTGTGATTTTAAAAAATCACCACCGAGGGCACGGAGAACACAGAGAAAACATTGAAATAAATAGTAAACAGGAAAATTCCACAGAAATTATTTGGAATTCAATGACCGGAGTAGCCGGAAACTTTACTTTTGAAACTTAGTCCCCGCGTCCTCTGCGTTCTCTGTGGTTAAAAAAATTCTCTGTGGCTAAAAAATTCTATTAACTGCCGTTGTTCAAATAACCTTCTATACCCAATTCGGCAAGTTTGGCAGCTTTCTCCTCCACTTCCCGTTCCATTTTCGCTTTATATTCCTTTATTTTTTCCCTGACTTCAGGGTACTTGGCGCCAATAATCTGGGCGGCCAGGATACCTGCATTCTTTGCCCCGTTTATGGCAACCGTGGCTACAGGAATTCCCGGCGGCATCTGAACAATAGCGTACAGGGCGTCCACTCCTTCCAGAGCCCCTGATTTGATAGGCACCCCTATAACCGGCAGCGGAGTGAGGGCAGCAATGACTCCTGGCAGGTGGGCAGCCATACCGGCCCCGGCAATAATTACTTCCAGTCCTCTTTCTGCGGCCGTTTTGGCATACTGCGCCGTCTTCTCAGGTACACGGTGGGCCGAAGAAATGATAACCTCGCTTTCGATACCGAACTCTGCCAGTATGTTGGCCGCATTCCGCATTATCTTCAGGTCTGAGTCACTCCCCATTACAATACCAACAAGCGGTTTAGCCATAAGCCACCTCCAAAGCTATTATCATACAGTAAAAAGTTTTTCTAAATAAATTTTCCACATGCAAGGTTAAGTTTCCTGTGTCAAAAACCTTTATCCTTTAAAATTATGCGCTCCCCAGCATAGTGTACCTAACAGCCACCAGGACAACCAGTATATACATCAGCCAGTGAACTTCCCTTGCTTTTCCCGTGGCTATTTTTAAAAATACGTAAGTAAATATGCCGGCTGAAACGCCATTGGCAATATTTTGGGTAAAAGGCATAAATACAATGGTAAGGAATGCCGGAATGGCCTCAGTCATTTCCGAAAAATCAATATCCCTGATGGCCGATACCATCAATAAACCCACGAGAATCAGAGCAGGAGCAGTGGCCGCGCTCGGAATGAGAACGAAAAAAGGCGCCAGAAAAATGGCCAGCAGGAACATTATTCCGGTGGTGACTGCCGTAAGGCCTGTCTTACCACCTTCTCCTATACCGGCGGCGCTTTCAATATAAGCAGTAACGGTACTGGTTCCCATGAGCGCTCCAAAACTGACACCGAGAGCGTCAACCAGCATAGCCCGGCCAATTTTGGGGTTATTCCCCTTCTCATCAAGCAGTCCCGCTTTGCCTGCAGTCCCCACCAAAGTACCAAAGGTATCAAAGAGCTCAACAAAGGTAAAAGTCAATATTACGGTAATCAGTCCTGCTCCGAGAGCGCCCTTCACATCAAGCTGGCCTATGGCAACATTACTGAAAGAGGGAAGGGCATACTTAAAACCTTCAATTTTGGTTACCCCCAACGGAATGCCTATAACAGTCGTTATGATAATTCCCCAGAGCAAAGAACCTTTGATTTTTCTGGCCATCAACAGGCCGGAAATAAGCAGACCTATAATCGCCAGGAGGGCCGGGCCGTGACTGATGTTCCCCAGTTGAACCACCCATTCTGTCGGCTGGATAACACCTTTGCCTGCTTTGGCAATCCCTTCCAGCGTGCCGCCAAATTTGCCGGGCAGTAATTCCAGGAAGACAACGGTAAGCCCGGATAATTTCACACCTATAAAAGTAATAAACAATCCAATACCGACGGTAATTGCTTTTTTCATAGAATTTGGCACAGCTTCTACCAACAACTGTCGAATGTTGGTTACTGTCAAAATCAAAAAAATAACTCCGGAAATGAATACAGCTCCCAGGGCCACTTGCCAGGTCATCTGGCCTGAAGCCACAACAGCGGCAAAGTAAGCATTCAGACCCATACCCGGCGCCAGGGCGATGGGGAAGTTCACGAACAGCCCCATGGCTATAGTAACTATCCCTGCCGCCAGCGCCGTAGCCAGGAAAACGGCATTGTAATCCATGCCTGCCCCGGAGAGAATAATGGGGTTGACGGCAAGTATGTAGGCCATCGTCATAAAAGTGGTCAACCCGGCAACAACTTCTGTTCCGACACTGGTGTCTAATTCCCTGAGTTTGAATAACCTTTCCAGCATAGCAGAATACCTCCTTAAGTTTAAAGTGCGTTAGCTTTGGTAACCATTAAAACATTGAATATTGATTTTATAATTGTACTGCTTAAGCAATTTCTACAATGCTAAGGTTGCCGGTAATATTCTCCCACTTAACTGTGAAATTAGAACAAAAAACAAAAAAGTTTACCAAAATAAACAAAAGTATGAAATATTAAAATAGCCCAGACCGGTAGATCTACTCAATCGAGTGAAACCTACCCGTCTGGGCTTTTATCCCGTCGGTGTAGTGTTAAAAAACACCTGTACCACTCGGACCAGTCCTATAAGTTAGAACCAAATGACCACTTGTACCAGCAACCGGTCATTGGCCACTAACTACAGCGGAACCCTAGGCACACTTTCCCTCGTATAACGGTGCAGCTTACCGAAAAACGAGATTTAATTTTACAAATTTATCTTAACAAGAGAGCATGTTTGTGTCAAGATTAGAGTTTTAAGCAAAATACCTTACCCCGGCCTCAAACAGCTTTTGGTCTTTTTCTCCGGGTACATTCTTATAGACATTGGAGCTAATTCTCTCTGAATGTCCCATTTTGCCCAGCACCCGGCCGTCAGGGCTGGTAATACCTTCAATGGCATGCATGGATCCGTTGGGGTTAAAGGCAATGTCGTAAGTTGGTTTCCCCTCGAGGTCCACATATTGAGTAGCCACTTGCCCGTTTCTCATCAACTGTTCTATCTCTTCCTCCCTGCCCACAAAACGCCCTTCGCCGTGAGAAACAGCTACAGTATGGACATCGCCCACATTTACATTGTTAAACCACGGAGACAGGGTAGACGTTACCTTGGTCCGCACTAGGCAGGAAACATGGCGCCCGATGGTATTAAAGGTGAGGGTAGGGCAGTCTTGCGAAATATCTCTGATTTCACCGTAGGGCACCAAACCAAGCTTAATCAGAGCCTGAAAACCGTTGCAGATGCCCAGCATCAGGCCGTCTCTTTGTTTTAACAATTTCATGACTGCCTCTTTAACCCTGGAGTTTCTGAATATAGCAGCGATGAACTTGCCGGAACCGTCAGGCTCATCACCGGCGCTAAAGCCGCCGGGTATCATAATTATCTGCGAATTATCAATGGCCTTGACCATGGCCTCAATTGATTGCTCTATTTCCACGGGGGTAAGGTTCCTGATAACCAGGGTTTCCACTATGCCGCCGGCCTTTTCAAAGGCCCTGGCGCTGTCATATTCACAGTTGGTGCCGGGAAATACCGGGATAAATATCCGTGGCCTGGCCACCGGTATAGCCGGCTTGCCGGTGTTTCTCCCGGTAAACCACGCTGTTTTTGGCTTTTCAGATATGGCGTCTGTCCTGGTAGGAAAGATTTTTTCCAGGGGTTTCTCCCACTCAGCAACAGCCTCTGCCAAGCCTATTTCTACACCGTTTACCTGTAAAACAGCCTTTTCGCTGGTATACCCCAACACCTTGTAATGCACAGAACCGAAAACCTCTTCCAGATTTATCTTTTCGTCCAGCTCCAGGACTATGGAACCGTAATCGGGCGCAAAAAGGTCAGCCGGTTCCATTTTGGCGGTAAAGACCATGCCTATCCGGTTGCCAAAGGCCATCTTGCTCACAGCAGCAGCCAACCCGCCCATTCTTACCGAGTGCGCTGCCAAAACCTTGCCTGACTGGATCAGTTCATATACCTTGGAGAAGTTTGCAGCCAACCGGTCGAAATCAGGCATCTCCTTGGCATCCCGGGCAGCCGGAACCAAAACAACTTTACTGCCAGCTTTTTTGAATTCCGGCGAAACCACTTTATCCACTTTCACAACACCGGCGGCAAAAGCTACCAAGGTAGGAGGAACATGCAGGTCTTTGAAGGTACCTGACATGCTGTCCTTGCCGCCAATGGCCGGAATGCCAAATCTTTTCTGGGCATAGAAGGCCCCCAGCAAAGCGCTGAAAGGCTTGCCCCACCGGGCTGCGTCTTTCCCCAGTTTTTCAAAGTATTCCTGGAGAGTAAGCCTGATTTTTTTATAATCTCCGCCTATAGCAACCACTTTTGCCACAGCTTCCAGAACAGCATACAAAGCGCCGTGGAAAGGACTCCACTTGGCTAATTGGGGGTTATATCCGAAGGTCATCACCGTTCCCGTCGTGGTATCCCCCGCCAGAACAGGGATTTTGGCCACCATACCTTCCGCCGGGGTGGCCTGGTATTTCCCGCCAAAGGGTATGAGCACGGTGCCGGCGCCGATGGTACTGTCAAATCTTTCTACCAAACCCTTTTGACTGCAGACGTTTAAATCCCTCAAGTTGGCCAGCCAGGCAGCCTTTAAATCCCCCAACTCTTTTTCCACACCGGGGTTGAGCCTGGCAAAATAGCTCTCATCCTCTGCCGGCGCCTTCACCGCTACCCTGGTCTTCTGTTTTACCCCGTTTGTGTTGAGGAAAGCCCGGCTGATGTCAACAATGTATTGCCCCCGCCAGCTCATGCGCAGCCTGCCGGTGGAGGTTACTTCCGCCACCGCAGTGGCTTCCAGGTTTTCTTCCCGGGCTAATTGGATAAAGCGCTGCACATTTTCCCGGTCCACCACAACAGCCATGCGCTCCTGGGATTCGGAAATGGCCAGCTCCGTACCGTCCAGCCCCTCATACTTCTTGGGTACTGCATCAAGGTTTATATCCAGCCCGTCAGCCAGTTCTCCGATAGCCACCGATACCCCGCCGGCGCCAAAATCATTGCACTTCTTTATCATTACGCTGACTTCGGGGTTTCTGAACAGCCGCTGGATTTTGCGTTCCTCGGGGGGGTTACCCTTCTGGACCTCGGCGCCGCAGGTCAGAATAGACTCTTCAGTGTGCTCCTTGGAAGAGCCTGTAGCCCCACCGCAACCGTCCCGGCCTGTGCGGCCGCCCACCAGGATAACCACATCTCCCGCTGCCGGTTGTTTCCTGACCACATTTTTCCTGGGCACAGCGCCTATGACGGCGCCAATTTCCATTCGCTTGGCCACAAATCCCTCATCATACAACTCAGCCACCTGGCCCGTGGCCAATCCGATCTGGTTGCCGTAAGAACTGTAGCCATGAGCCGCCTCGGTGGTTATCTTCCGCTGGGGCAGCTTGCCGGGCAGGGTGTCTTCTATCCTGGTCCGGGGGTCACCGCTGCCGGTAACCCGCATGGCCTGATAGACATAGGAACGCCCCGAGAGCGGGTCCCTGATGGCTCCGCCCAGGCAAGTGGCCGCGCCACCAAAAGGCTCTATTTCCGTGGGGTGGTTATGGGTTTCGTTTTTGAACATAACCAGCCATTCTTCCTCCCGGCCGTCCACGTCCACATTTACCACAATACTGCAGGCATTTATTTCATCTGATTCATCCAGGTCCTGCAAAAGCCCCCTCTTGCGCAGTTCTTTCATGCCCATGGTGGCGATATCCATAAGGCAAATATCCTTCCCTTTATCTTCATAAACAAACCTGCGGGACTGCAGGTACTCCTCATAAGCCTTCTTTACGGGTTGGGTAAAAGTCCCCTCTTCTATGGCCACTTCCTCTATTTCAGTCAAAAAGGTGGTATGCCGGCAGTGGTCGGACCAGTAGGTATCTATTACCCTCAGTTCCGTAACGGTAGGATCCCTTTTTTCAGTGTCCCTAAAATACTCCTGCAGAAACTTGAGATCGGCAAAACTCATGGCCAGGCCCATTTCATCCATCAGGCGCTGCAGCTCTCCGTCAGGCAGGGAAATAAAACCTGCCACCACCGCCACATCAGGGGGAACAATACATTCCATACCCAGGGTTAAAGGCTTGTCCAGAGATGCTTCCCGGGAATCAACAGGATTAATGCAGTAACTTTTTATCCTGGCTATTTCATCATCGGAAATGCTGCCTTTCAGCACAATTACCCGGGCCGACCGGATAACCGGCCTTTCCTTCTGGGTGAGAATCTGCACGCATTGAGCCGCCGAATCTGCCCGCTGGTCATATTGGCCCGGCAGGTATTCCACGGCAAACACTATGTCGCCGTCATCGACAGGCAGCGCCTCGTCATAAACGTAGTCGACGGTCGGTTCTGAAAAAACGGTGGTTCTGGCGTTCCGGTATTCTTCATCGGAAATCCCCTCGATATCATAACGGTTGACAATCCGCAGGCGCTCCAGACCCGCAATATCCAGGTTCTCCTTAAGGTCCCGGTACAGGTTTTGCGCTTCCACATCATAACCGGGTTTCTTTTCGACAAAAATTCTCCGCACTGTCACAGTAATTTTACCCCCATGAAATTTACTACTTTACAGCTTTATTCTACCATACTAAAATTAATAAGTGTAGTTAATATTACTAATATATTTTATTAGGAGCTCTTATATGGACATCAACTTCGAATTATACAAAGTTTTTTACTACGTAGCCAAAAATCTCAGCTTCTCCGGGGCTTCACAGGAGCTGCACATCTCCCAGTCCGCCGTAAGCCAGTCCGTCAAACTGCTGGAGGAAAAAATGAACTGCCGGCTGTTCATCAGGAATACCAAGCAGGTCAAACTTACTCAGGAAGGGGAGACCCTGTTCAGGCATATTGAACAGGCTTATAACCTGATCAGGGCCGGTGAAAGAAGCATTGAGGAAATCCACTCCCTGCAACAGGGAGAAGTCAGGATAGGGGCAAGTGATACCATCTGTAAATACTACCTTCTTCCCTATCTCAAGAAGTTTAACCGCCTTTACCCCAACATTCGCATCAAAGTGACCAACAGGACATCGCCCAGGTGTATTGAACTACTGAAAAAAGGCAGTGTAGACGTGGCAGTGGTGAACATGCCTGGAACAGTGGAGAAAACGATGCGGGTAGATAAGGTGAAAACCATACACGATGTGTTTATAGCCGGGCAAAACTTCGCCCACCTGAAGAGGAAGAAAATCTCCTTGCAAGAACTGGCACAATATCCTGTGCTGATGCTGGAAAAAAACACCACAACAAGAAACTTTATTGATACGTTCCTGGAAAGTAAAGGCGTAAAGATAATCCCCGAAGTGGAACTGGGCAGTGTGGACCTGCTGGTGGAAATGGCCAAAATAGGCCTGGGCATCTCTCTGGTGGTAAAAGAATACATCGAAAAAGAACTCTCCGGCAGCGAAGTTTTTATGTTGAACCTGCGGGAAAAGATACCTGCCAGGAAGCTGGGTGTTTTAACAAATAACAACATTCCCCTGTCGGTGGCAGCGCAAAAATTTGTAGCATTGCTTGTTTAGCCCCTTCTGAAACAAACGGTTGCCCCAGACATAAACGCAAAGACCTGGGCACCGGTGTTCCGTAAAAGATTTTCGCTACTGTGGAAATTGCTTAAAGATACCAAGTCTGCTATAATCACCATAGTAAACAATCTCTCAGTCACCTGTGGAACAATAGAACTACACCTTTTGCATATAGGCATAAATGGGGCTCAAATACGCTGGAGAGGATGAAAAAATTGACCCGCGAATTAACAACCATGCAAAAGAACAAGGTGGCGGCGCTTTTTCTGTTTTTGGCAATATTGATTTTTGCCATAGTTGTTTTAAGAAACGCCTGGGTTTCCGACGACGCATACATTACCTTCCGGACAGTAAACAACTTTGTCAACGGGTACGGGTTAACCTGGAATGTAGGCGAGAGAGTGCAGGCTTATACCCACCCCCTGTGGATGTTCATGGTATCCGCTCTGTATTTTTTTACCCATGAGGCTTTTTATACGAGCATTTTTTTGTCCCTCTTTCTGTCCCTGGCCGCTGTGCTGATACTTGCCTTGAAAATAGCTAATTCCAGAACAGTAGCAATTTTGGGCATCCTGGTATTGACCGGTTCCAAAGCCTTTATCGATTATTCCACATCAGGATTGGAAAACCCCTTGAATCATTTGATTTTAGCATTGTTTTTCCTTGTATATTTCAAAGGCGAACCAAACCAAAAGAAACTGTTCCTTTTGTCGCTTATAGCTTCATTGGGCATGCTCAACAGGATTGATACTGTACTTATTTATTTTCCCTGCCTATTGTATGCAATGCTCAGATTCCGTAAAAAATCAGGACTGTATTGGGCCGCCATCGGTTTTACTCCCATTGTGGTTTGGGAACTGTTTTCCCTCTTCTATTACGGTTTTCCATTCCCTAATACTGCCTACGCCAAACTACATACAGGCATTAGCAACGCGGCCCTGGCGGTTCAGGGAATCCGCTACTTTAAAAACTCTCTTGGCCTAGATCCTTTAACTTTGGTAACTATAATTGCTTCGTTGGTCGCCGCACTGTTGAAAAGGGAAAGAGATAAGCTGGCCGTCGCCGGAGGTATAGCCTTGTACCTGCTTTATATTATTAAAATCGGTGGCGATTTCATGAGCGGCCGGTTTTTTACAGTTGTGCTCTTTTCCGGCGTAGCGCTATTATGCCAGTACCATAACCTGGGCATATTCGGGAAAAAGCAGGCATGGATGACAGGTTTATTTATTATAACCGTCAGCCTAATTGGCCCATTCCCCCCCATCCTTTCAAATGCCGATTACGGTTTGCAAAGGCAAGCTATTTATGCCGACGGTATTGCTGACGAACGCGCTTTTTACTATCAGGCTTCAGGTTTACTGAAAGCCAGAAAAGGCCAGATTATGCCAAACCACGTCTGGACAACAGCAGGCTTGGAGGCCAAAAAAAAAGGCCCTTCGGTGGTAGTTCGAAAAGCCATAGGCTACTACGGTTATTTCGCCGGTCCCGCAGTATATATCGTTGACGAAATGGCTTTATCAGATCCCCTGCTGGCCCGGCTGCCGGCTAAAAAGCCCTGGCGTATCGGGCATTTTGAGCGCAATATCCCATCGGGCTACCTGGCAACCCTACGGTCCGGCAAAAATCAAATAAAAGATCGGGAACTGGCTGAATACTATGACAAACTTTCCCTGGTTACCCGCGGCAATCTCTTTGACAAAAGAAGACTGCTGGAAATATGGAATTTCAATACAGGGAAAAACGAGTATCTGATAAAGAACAATCAATTATCAACTCGGAGGTAAAATATTTATTTGAGACAAAAAATATTCATCAGAAAACATTTGGCAACAACATAATAATTATTTTATCCTGATACCCTCTTTCAGTTCCGGCAGATGTGGGTTCAACAGCACCCGGTCGCCTTCTTTAAGGCCGCTTTTAATTTCTACCAGGTCGTCTCCTTCCACACCGGTCTGCACCTTGACAATAGCTGCTTTACCCTGCCTGTTTACCCAGACATAATCTTCGCCCTTGTCGGAAAAAAGGGCTTCTTTAGGCACCGCCGGTACATCAGGCGCCTTTTGGGTGGTAACCACCACATCCACGGTAGCACCCGGTATTACCTTGATTCCCGCAGGCTTTTCCTTTAAATTAACTGTTACTTTGATTTTATCTTCGGGAATGCCCAGGGAAGAAATTATCTCTTCAGCGGCAGGAGCAATCCGGTCAATCACCCCTTTAACCTCCACATCCTCGCCCGGGACTCTAAAGATAACCTTCACTTCATCGCCCGTGTTCACCCGCATCATGTCTTTATTGTTAACATATACCTCAATTTTCGTCTTCTCCCTACTGCCCACGGTAAACAATAAACTGCCCGGAGAAACTATATCCCCCTCTTTTACCTTCCTGGTAAATACAATGCCATCCCGGTCGGCGGTTACCCGGGATTTGGCTTTTTGTCCCTGCAGGTGCCGCAGTTCAGCTTGCAGGCTCTCTCTTTGGCCCTCATACTGCAATTGGCTGCTTTTATTCTGCTTCTTTAAGGAAGCCAGGGCAGCTTCAGCCTGGGATACAGCTTTTTGTCTGGTTGCCAGGTCAGCCTCGCTTCGGTCCAGCTCCACTCTGGTCGCCGCTCCCTGGGCATAAAGTTCTTTGATCCTTTCATAATTTGCTTTGGCCAGCCCCAAGGCTACCCGGGCCTGTTCCACCGCCAGTTCCTGTTGTTTTATTTGGTTAATGTCCACCTGGGATAAAGCCGTTTGCTCCTGACCCTCCACGGATTTTAATTCCCCTTCCAGGCGGGCTATCTGGGTGTCCAGTTCGCTAACGTCGATAACGGCCAATAATTTGCCTTTTTCTACACTGTCGCCGGTATCCACATAAACGGCCTTTACCCTCCCCTGAATTTCACTGTAAATGTCTTCAGTAGAGTCACTTACAACTTTACCCGTTTCCCATACGGTAGACACTACATCGGTTCTCTGCACGGTGTATGTGTCAACATCCACCGCTTGAAAAGCCACTGAGCTTATCAGGCCTAATATAACCAGCAACCCTACGCCGGCGTAAATCCATTTTTTCCGCTTTTTGTTGTCTTTCAGCCCTGTCTGGAAAACCTCCGGCCATTTGGACATAATTCCATCCCCCTTTTATTCACGCTCTTTGAGTACACCTAACATGGACAACCTGCCTATCTTTCCTTTCATCCGCCACTGGGCGACAACCAGGAATAACAAGGTTCCCAGCAGGCTGATGAAAAATGTTTTGGGAGCAATTATCAAAGGCATATTGTAAATCTCACTGCCGGCAGCATTAACAATGGCATAAAGCATGCCATAGCTGAGCGGTATGCCACAAATTATCGCCAGTGAACCCAGGAAAACCTGCTCGCACAGTAAAATCCGCCCCACTTCCCGCTCAGTCATGCCCAGTACCATTAAAGTGGCCAATTCCCTTTCCCGCTCCGACAGAGAAATAAGGTTTACGTTATAAATTATGGCAAAACCTGTCAGAAAAGCAAAGAAAAGAAGAATGAACTGGCTGGCCTTTGAGGAGGCCATTAATTCCTCAAACTGTTCTTTCATTTTAGTCTTGTCATGGATTGCGGCCACATTGCGGCCCTCCTGTAAATTCTTTCGGACCTCGGCCATCTTATCCCGTTCTACTGAAAGCAGTATGGAAGAAGCAGCCGAAGGCATATCCATGAGGTCGCCCAAAGCCCCTATTTCCATATAGGCTCCCAAACCGACGTATTGGGGAATAACCTGTCGTACCACGACCTGCTTTTCTTTTTTATCCCCCAGAAAGGATTTGACTGTTACCAAATCGCCTTCTTTAATACTTAAAACCCTGGCTAACTGGTTTGAAACCACCATACCGTTACGCGGCAGGTCCACTCTCCGGCCATCTTTACTCAACAGAGAAAAAAGCCTGGTGTTGGCCGGAAGCCCGGTAATGATGATATCTTTTTCCAGCCATTTATGGTTCACGGTAACCGGCACTTCCAACAAAGGCTCCGCCCTGATAACCCCATCCAGGTATTCGCTGTCCCGCACACCATGCTCTTTAACCACGTAACGGTCTAATATCACTTTTAAATCATATTTTTCGACCCGTTCAAACTGGAATTTAACCAGGTAGTAGGTAGCATCGAAGGATGCCCCGGAAGCAACCATCATGCTGAAAGCGCCGGCCACACCCAGTACGACAAATAAAGCCCGCTGCTTGTTACGGAAGACATTCCTGACAGCCATTCTGGCCTGGATATTCAACAGTTCCCAGAAAAAGGTGACTTTTTCCACCGGCGTCTTTTTTCCCACAATAGGCGCCGGGGGCCGCATGGCCTCTGCCGGTGTCAGGGTTATAACCCTTCTGCAACCCCGGTAACCCGCAAACAAACTGATTAACAGCGAAAGAAAGGCGCCGGCAATAAGGTAAACCCATGAAAATCGGCCGGTTAACCCAGGAATGTTATAATACATTTGATATATGCGGGCCAGGTAAAATGATAAAGCCGAACCGGCCATACCGCCTGCAAGCCCGCCCACGCTCCCGACTAAAAAGGCATATCCAAGGTAATGCCTGATAATTTCCCGGTCAGTAAAACCAAAAGCCTTGAGCACGCCAAGCTGGCCCCTCTGTTGTTCCACCATACGCCTGAGCATAATATACAGGATGCTGCCTGCAACGGCCAAGAAAATGACTGGCGTTGCGAACGCAGACCCTTCCAGCCCTTTCAGCTCTTGTTCCAGCATGGAATTACTCAACTGATCTTTACGGGGGATAAGCCGGGTCATACCATAAGGCGCCAGCATCCTGGTGACCTGGGTCTTGACACTGGAAAAATCCGTTCCGGAATCCAGCGTAAAAGTCACGTCGTTTACCTGTCCACTCATACCCAGAAGCGATGCCAACACACGATACGGTACAAAAGCCACCCCAAAGGTTTTCGGATTGGGTGTCAATGTCAACCCGTCAGGTATTTCATATACATACTCCGGGCTGTTGGCCGTTCCCGTAATAGTGAATTTTACTTCCCGTCCTTTAATGATAAGGGGAATTTCATCTCCTATCCGGTAATTATTTCCGGCCAAAAAAGCCGGGGTAACCAACAATTCCCTGCTTTCGCCCGCCGGCAGCCTGCCTGATTCCAACTTAAAATTGTTCAACGGCTGCCCCGGTGTAAAAGAGACAAGACGCAAGGTGGTCGTTTCCTCACCAGAAGTTTTATGGACCAAAACGTTCTGCACTATCCTGCCGATAGCCCGGTCAATGCCTTTTATATCTTCCAGCTCGTCTACTATACTTTCCGGGCCCCTGGCAATCTGGGCAAAGCCGTCGGCAAAACGGTAATCCCTATAATAATTATCCTTGCTGATCCTTAAACTTTCCAGGGTCAGGGAAAGAGAAACATAAAGCATCAAGCCGATTACCAAGACGCTGATTACGGCCAGGTAGGCGCCCCAGTTACCCCTGATGTCCCTCCACAGTTTGCGTTTCAGCATTACCAGCTCACCTCGCCGGCAGTTACGGGGTTGGCATTAACCTCTACCTTATCCACCCGGCCGTCCTTGATGTATATAACCCGGTCGGCCATTTTTCCTATGGCGGCATTGTGGGTAATGACCAAAACAGTCTTGCCCATCACCCGATTGAAGTTTCTTAACGTATCTAACACCTGCTTCCCTGTTTCGTAGTCCAAAGCTCCGGTAGGTTCGTCGCAGAGTAAAATATCCGGGTTTTTCGCAATAGCCCGGGCTATAGCAACACGCTGTTGTTGCCCGCCCGATAACTGGGACGGAAAATGATTTTTTCTGTCGGCCAGCCCCATTTCGGCAAGAACTTTGGCGGGGTCTAAGGGGTTAACGGCTATTTCCGCCGCCAGGGCCACATTTTCATAAGCTGTCAGATTGGGTATCAGGTTGTAGAACTGAAAAATAAAGCCTACAGCATTCCGCCTGAACATGGTCAGTTCTTTTTTGCCCATATTATGCAGCGGGATACCCCGATAGTAAATCTCTCCTTCGGTGGGAGCATCCATCCCACCAAGAATATTCAGGAGCGTACTCTTGCCGGAACCGCTGGGCCCCAGGATAACCACAAACTCTCCCTCGTTAATGTCCAGGTTAATTCCCTTGAGGGCATGGACAGGCACCTCACCGTTAAAGAAGGTTTTATGCAGGTTTTTCGTTTTAATAACTATTTCCATAATAATTGCCCCTTTGGTTAAAGTTAAAAAATGGGCAGCGCTAACAGCCTAAGGTTGCAACCCGTTACGCAGCAGCTTCATTGTTTCGTCAATAATACCTTTTATTTGTTCCTCGTTGAGCCTCTCTGCCAGTTCAGGCTTCTTAAGAAGATCATCCACGGCGCTGCCCCCGAGGATATCCAGAATATATTCCGTTAGTCCCTGGGACAGCATAGAAGAAACCATATAGGAAGCAAGCTTAATATCTATATCTTTCCTGATGCTACCCTGTTCCTGACCTCGCCTGACCATTTGGCTGAAATATTCAAGGGTCATCTTCCTGCCCTTGACGATAAAATCGTGCAGCGCTTCTTCCCCGGTAGAATCCATGGCATTGGCAATAACCCGGCTCAGTTTTGGGTGGTCAAGGTTAAAACGGATACCGGCCAGCATGGACTGTTCAAAGGCGGTAAAAAAATCCGCACCGGGATCAACTTCCTGCTCAATATAAGCCAGTTTCTCCCCGGCCGCTAACTCGAGCAGGTACATAAAGAGGTCCTTTTTATCCTCAAAGTACTGGTACATGCTGCCCTTGGCAATCCCCGCCCTGGCCACAATCCTGGACAGGGAGGCTTTGCTGTAAGGCCGGCCGGCAAACTCATCAAGAGCAATATCTATAATTTTTTTTCGTTTATCTTCAGGCAGATTAAAAAAGGTCTGTCTCGGCATAACACCCCTCCCAATCAATAAGCATGACCAACTAGTCATATGACCGGTTGGTCATATTATACTCCCAGAAAAAGCCCCCTGTCAAGGCAAATTTGAGGAGGCCTGAATCTTGCCTAATACCTGATTCCTTAATCAATTTCCAAGTCAAGCTTTCTGACTAACTGGGCATATGTTCTCTTTCCCCAGGCAGCAGCTTTCGCCGCAAAATTATAATTATAGACCACGTCAAAGATAATATCTGCCAGGAGAATACCCCCCAGGACATCCAAAATGACATGCTGCTTCACAAATAAAGTCGACAGAATAATTATACCGGCAATAATCCGTACTGCCACGCTGTTAATTCTGTTTCTTAACGGGCTGACCCGTAAGGCTTTCACCATCAGGTAGCTTGTCGAGACGTGAATACTGGGAAAACAGTTATATGGTTGGTCCTTACTGTATACAAAAGCCATCAACCTGGTCAGGATATCGGCTCCCACCAATTCAGGCCTGGGAACAGTAGTCTGGTAGAAATAAAATATCAGGTAACTCAGCAAGAGGGTCATGTTCAAGGCAATTAATGTAGTATAGTAAGTTTGCCTGTCTTTAAAGCAAAAATAGCATAGTAGGATAAAAATGAATATGTACCAGCCCAGATATGGCAGCACAAAAACCTTTACAAAGGGTATCCACCTGTCCGCTACCGTTACCATGCTGTGTACACCCCGGCCAGGGTTGTTGAGGATAACATAGGACACATTGATTATTGGGATTGAGAGCATTAACAGGAATGATACCAGATTTCCCTTAACTTGCGCCATCCAATATCCCTCCCCTGATGCAGACAAACTTCCGGAATTGAGTCCATTCTGAGTGTATTCTTTTTTACCTATTATAACATTTTTTCAGATGCGCGGGTTTCGTCTAATATTACAAATAATTTACTTTTCAGCAACATTTACGGATTTTCCTGCTTTATCTGACAGATACTAAATTTTTTTGATATTGCCGACAGTGTTCGACAGAATTTTCAGAAACTTTTCTGTATAATTGGAAATGGTGTTTCACTTTTTATAAAATATGGCACATATTTTGGGAAAGGCAGGTGCTACTATTGCTCTTTTTCAAAAAAACAAAAGAAGTGTTAACCGTAAAGGAACAGGTGATAACTGTTTGGAGCCCGGCAGGCTTAAATACAGCAAAAGTCAGTTGGCCTTTGGCTAATCATATTGCCAGGCATACCACCATCGCCCTTGTGGAACTTCCCTGCATGGGGATCCCCCGTCTTGCCTTACAGGCCGATTGTTTGGACCGTACTCTGCATACCGATGCGGCTATATTGGAATATGAAAGAAAAAACAGTTCACCAATTGACTTTTGCCAAAAGGTTAACGATAACCTGGCCATACTGGCGGCAAACGCTTACGCTTTGCCCGATCACCCGGTGGTGCATAAAGTTGAAAACAATCAAACATTGCAATCCTTCCCCGCTCACTTTATCAATCGAGCAAGGAAAAAAGGTTACAGCGTTATTATTTTTGACTGCCAGGGGGTACTGGTCTCGCCTATGACCTTTTTTGCTTTAAAACAGGCCAACACAATCATATTAGTGGTGGACGACCCTTCAGATTTGGCGTGGACCTTAATCAACAAAGAACGATTGGTTGATGCTTATGACATTGACGTAAACGCTTTTCTCGCCACAACTATCACCACCTCGCCGCAATATTACGAAGAAATACAAAAAGTGCTCAAATGTCCAGTCCTCCCCCTGCATAAAATTGTCCATGCGCTGGCTGACCAGGGGTCTAGCACGACTGCCAAAAATCAACATCTTAAACAAGAACAGGTGGTTACGGGATGACAGTTACATTGTTCAGGCCTTACGAACACAGAACGGTCGCTCAACCGGTTATAGAGGAAGCGGTTATCTCCGCAACGGAAAAAATCTATAAAATAGCGGAACAGGTCAGGTTTTACCTGCGAGAACGTCATTCCCACCTGTTTGCCAAGTCTCTGATGTCCAGGGAATGCCGGGCTGAGCTGCTGCTTATTATCGCTGACTATATCAAGGAAAACGCCGATTTACACATTCCCGGCCTCTCGCTGGAAAAACAGATTCAAACGCTGCAGAACGAGATAGTGCATCTGGGGCCAATACAGGATGCTCTGGATGACCCTACTGTTTCCAACATTGAGATCAACGGACCTTACGATATATACCTGGAAGTAAACGGAGAAGAGGTCTACCGCCCGGACCTGGCTTTCCAGGATGAAGACCACCTTTACCGGGTAATTGACAAAATGCTGCTGCCTATGGGCAAAAGCCTTACCGCCAACGAACCTCATGTGGATTCCCAGTTTGAAGGGTTCAGAATCTGTGCAGTTCTTGGCAAGGACCGGGGCGGCATATGCAGTGACGGCCCGGCTGTTTCTATACGCAAGTTTTCTCCGGATATCCTGAGCGACGAGTACCTGATCGAAACAGGCACCCTCAATGAGGAAATTATTGAGTTTTTTAAAGATGCCGTTCCGGGAGGTTCCAACATTATCATCGGCGGTTCAACCAACTCAGGAAAAACTACTACCCTGATCAGGCTTCCCCTCTACCTGGACAAGCATGAACGGATTATCACCATAGAGGACTCCCCGGAAATGATGCTCCGGCAAAAACATGCCTATAAAGAATACAGAAACATCGTGGCGCTGGAAACAAAACCCCATGAAAAACCATCTCGCAGATATGACATCGCCAAATTAACGGGCGTCAGTCTCCGCATGCGCCCTTTTAAAATTATCATCGGCGAAGTGCGTTTCAGTGAAGCGGCAAGACAGGCTCATGAAGCCATGAACACCGGGCATGCCCTCTATATGACTATTCACTGCAGTTCAGCCAGGCATGCCGCCATCCGGATTGTGCAACTGGCCGGCGACGGATATAACGACGACGTTATTGCCGCCCAATTAGCTGACAACGTGGACTTAATCTTCTTCCAGCAAAAAATTAAATCCCAACGCATTATTACCGAAATTGTAGAACTCATAGGCTATGAAGGAGCTAAAAAACCCATCGTCAACCCCATCTTCCGGTGGAGAAAAACGGGCGAAAAGGACGGCAAGGTATTAGGTTGCCATGAACGGGTAGGTAGAATATCCGCTTCCTTGGCAGAAAAATGGCGCAACAACCTTATTCCTGAAGAGCGCATCAGGAAATGGCAAACCCTTCCCGGTACAGGAGGTGAAGGTCAATGATATCTATTATACCGGCCCTATTCATTTTCTTTTGGGTTATCATGGCCGGCTCACTGCTGTTAGACCGCAAGAAAAGTACTGTTCGACGCCAACTGAACCTTGTGCACTATTTCGGTTACAGCCAGGTCAGCGATCAGGCTAAGGATGCAGGTTGGAACATTACCACAAAAGAATTTTTGGCTATCGTGTTGTTCGCTATAGGTATCGGTCTGGTTTTAGCATTAATCTTTAAAAACCCTTTGATAATTGTTGCCGGGGTTGTAGCCGGATACTATCTGCCGCGCTTTATCGTGCAGCGTTACAAAAAACGCGAAAGAATGACCCTGATGGTTGCCATACCGGATTTTGCGCGAATCTTGATTGCGCATTTGGTAGACCACCACAGCATAGTAAAAGCTTTTGAAATGACCCAAAAAGATTGCTTTGAGCCGATGAAAACCCTGGCCCAAGAATTTGTCAAAGACGTTGGTGTGGGCATAGGTGTTCAGCTAGCTTTGGAAAATTTAAAAGTCAAGGTGTCTTACCGTAAATTTAACACTTTTATTGAAACACTCTTGTTAGCACACCAGGAGGGTTACTCTACCGAAGCCCTGGCAGCGATGAAAAAAGCGGTAGAGTCCATCGAAAGCGATATTAAGGCTATTGAAGCCCTGCAAATAACTACCAGGAAGAAAAAACGGGAACTGTTCTCGGTAGTAATCGCATCCTGGCTCTTCCCGGTAGTCCTTTCCTTTATGAACACAGATAACACAAACATTTTTTTAGACACTTTTTCCGGCAAGGTCCTGATTTTTTTATACATAATTTCAACCATGGTTGTGTTGATTAAGGGAGAAGACTACCTCAGCCTGAAACTTGAAGAACTATAGACCCTGGGAAAGAAGGTGAAGCCTATTGCTATAATTTGGTCATATATTCTGCCTGTAGCTGCTTTTTTGTTGACAATCTGGTTGGGCTCTCTTTTGTTTGCCAAAGACAGAAAAGTTGTCAGGGCAATATTGAAGGCCGGCGACATTACTTTGAGTGAATACGAACTACAAAGAAGAAAAGACGGCAAGCTAGTCAGCCTGGTAGCTGATTTTCTCCCCAAAATAGAAAAAGCGCTTGACCTGCAAAAACTCTTCGGCTACGACCTGAGAAATATGCTTAAAATGATGGGAGAGAAAAAGAAACCCGAACGGCTGTTGGCTGACCATATAGTAACTGCAGTTTTAGCCGGTTCCGTTATGCTGGTCTTGCCTTTAGTTACGGGATTTGAGCTGTATTTTCTTCTTTATCCTGTGGCCATAATTCTGATTATGGTCGGCCAGGCCCAAATGGTGAAAAAACGGTTTAAAGCATGGCAAAACGAAGTGGTTAAAGATATACCCGAACTTATTGACAAAATGCGCATCAGTTTGGCCAGCGGCAAGGATTACCTATCTGCTTTAAAAAAGGTCCAGGAAAATTCCGGACCCAGGTTAAGCAAAATAGTGGAAAGATTGATAAATGATATGCAGATCATGCGGCCCGCTCAGGCCCTGGACGAATTTGCCCAGGACTTTGGATTGCCGGTAATGGTTAAGTTTGTCGCGGCTCTGAAAGTAGGTATGGAGGTAGGGTACGAACAGGCAGAAAGTTACTTTGCCAATATCGAGGATGATATTAGAGACCTAAGAAAACTGTCTCTGGAAGAGCTTACCAAAAATAAACCGGAAAAAGTTGTTTTCCTCAAAGGAATTATGATTGCCCATGCTTTGGCGGCTTTGGCCTTAACCGCAGTAAATCTGTTTTCCAACGTGAACAAAATCTTTTAGAAGGAGAGGTTGAAAAATGTTGTATTTATTGAAAATACATGCAGAATTACTGTTCAGACGCTATTTAAAAGATGAAAGAGGCGAAGGTATGGTGGGTTGGATTGTAGGAGCCCTGCTTACCGTAACTATTGTGACAATCTTGCATGGAGCCATCACCGGTTGGCTAGGCGATTTCTGGGCCGATGTTGAGGCTAATATTGAAAAAATAACGGAAACCGGCGCAGGCGGTTGATACCATGTTTGCGCTGTGGCATGACCAAAAGGGAGAAAGTATGCTTACTCTCCCCGTTCTAATTCTGATAGTATGTATGGTCCTGTATATGGGCGTAGATATTTTCGGCATTTATGTAACCAACCAAAAACTGCGGACCGTCGTCTCAGAAACTTTAACGGTAATGAAAATGTACAACGGTTGGGATGAAAGGGCCGAAGCCTTTTACAACGATATGTTAACAAAGGTAGGCCTGGACCCAACCAGGGTTAAAATAGATGAACGGACATTGACAGACGAAAACATCAACAGGGGCGATATGGTTACTCTGGAAATTTCCACAACTTACAAAGTACGTTCACTGAAACCTTTGAATAAAGAAATTATTGTACCCATCCGAGTAAGGTTATCAGGTGTCGCGCAGATGTTTAAGCAACCGGGGGGATAAACCGGATGAAAACCTTATGGTCCATGCTGGGCGCTCTTTTAATCAGCGTCATTATCATGGAAGTAGGTAAAATCTATGTAACATACAATAAGATTTACACCGCAATGGAACACGCACTGGATGCAGCATTGATCCAGGGCATCAAAGAAGAAGACGCCAAACTGGGAACCATATATGTCGATGAGGAATTAGCCCGGGCGGCAGCAGAGGCAACTTTCAAAGAAAACCTTAACCTCAACGAGTTTTTCGAAAACGACTTAATGAAGGACACTACCTTTACCATCGAAATAAACCAGGGCAATCCCGACGTCCCTGCAGATAAGCCTTATGTTTCGGGGATTGTCTCGACTTCCGTAGCAATTATGTCCCCCACTATGTTTGGCCAACCGACCATCCCGATTACTATCAGAAAAAACCAATTCCAACTGACCACCTATTGCGGAACAGAGTAGGAGGAGAAGACTTTGAAAAAATGGCTTAAAATAACCTTCGTCCTGATTACCGGCCTGCTGCTGGCCGTCACCACCTTCATATTAAACAAATCATATATAGCCCAACACACCGATTTAAAGCCCGTTGTTGTGGCAAAAGAAACAGTTACTCCCTATAACCCAATTACCAAATATGAACTGGTCAAAAAAGTCAGGTCTTCTATCCCCGAAGATGCAGTAACAGATCCGAAATACCTGGAAAAGAAAAAATGGTATGCCGGAAAATTGGGTATCGGCGCGGGAGATATCATCAGGAAATCCAGAATTGTCGATGAAGACAGCAATCCCTTCGGCAAAGCCATTTCTTTGACAGATAATAAAGTTCTGGTGGGGGTAGAAACAAATCTTGTCAAGTCAGCGGGCGCCAACATAAAACCTGGTGTAAAGGTAAATGCATTGGTGTTTAAACCGGCCAACGACCGGAGCGAACAGGATACAGTCATCACTCCCAACGAAAATCCGCTTCTGGGCAATATCTTAGTTAAACAGGTATTAAATTCCCAGGCCACCAATGTCGCTGGAAAAGGAAAAGAGGCTATGCCAACAGTAGCCGTTTTAGAAACAACTGTTCCCGTTGCGAAATTATTGGTGCTGTATCAAGAAACCGGTAAAATTTATCTGGCTCCCGTCGGTGTCGACATAAAAACAGCCTCTAAAATAGCTGAACATAAGCAAACTAATGGCGCACCGGTATCCAAGCCGGTCCCTAAACCCAATACCAGTCCTGCCGCAGGACCGTCCAGACCCACCGCGCCGCAGGTTTCGGCACCGGTCCAAAAAACAATTCCTGCGGCAGCTCAAACAAATGATGTTGCTTCCACCGGGCCCCGAACCAGGCCCCGTTAGCCAATTCTTTTCCGATACAAGGCGGGTTGAACAATGAAAAGGGCTTTTGTATTTATATTACCTTTCCTGGCCATTGTATTTAATATTTCTTTTGCCTGGGCACAAACAACTATAAAGGTCAACGTAAACGGTGAGCCTGTTTCTTTCCCCGATGCTCAGCCTTATCTTAACGCCTGCAACCATATATTGGTCCCGGTCCGTTTTGTAGGTAAATTCCTGGGTGCACACGTAAATTGGGACGGTAACGACAAGAAAGTCACCATCCAACGGGGATGCACAACAATCATCTTGAAAATTGGCGAAAATAAAGCAGTGGTCAATAGTGAAACTTTGTTTTTGGAGACTGCGGCCACCTTGCATAATGGGAGAACTATGGTTCCCCTGCGCTTCATTTGTGAAACTCTAGGCGCCGGGGTGGACTGGAAAGCACAAACCAAAACAGCGAAAGTACTTGTCAATAACGGTTATAACATACCTGATAAAACAGATTTAACCTACGAAATTCCGCCGGCGGAAAATCCGGAGCAGACTGATATCGGCATTTTGATTTCTTTAGAAAAAGACCTGGACAAACAGTTGGCAGATGTCCAGGCCATATTAAGCAGCAAGTTTCCGCCGGAAAAAGTCCGGGAAATAGTTGATTATTTGTCCCTAAAAACCGGCCCTGCCAAAGACCTCCCAATACAGAGGTGGAGAATTGGCGAGTACATCATCACCGCCGGGCCCGGCGCGGATACAAGTCTAATTAAAGTAACAGTCACCAAATTAAAGAAATGAAGCTGACAGCTTCGCTGTGCGGGGCACAGAAGGCATCTTGTCGCTGTACGGTGCAACAACGTTGCTCTGCGGATGCCGCTGTTCCGGTGAAACAACCGTTGCTCCGGGGCTACGCCTTCCTTCGACCACGGAAGGGGTGGGTGGGGTTCTCCGCTACCAAGGAGCTTTGTGCTGCAAAACCTGGCCAGGCAGGCAGCGTTCCCGAACTCGATGGCTCATGTTGCATTTCTAATAAGTCAGGCCGCCTCCCGTCCGGTTACTCAGCATATGTTGCGTGCCGCAGATTGGAAAAGGGGAGGTTAAATGATTCCTCCGCTCCGGGCGAAATCTCCATCGGATAACCGCTCCCGCTTACGCGGCTCGCGGACCGATGGACGATTTAAGCCCCGCTCCGGAAAACATTTAACCTCCCTTATCGACAGCCTTGGCACCCTGATAAGTTGAGTGCCGGACTTCCCGGCGGCCTTCGCCATCTTCGAACATGCGGGAAC
>NZ_LGTE01000016.1 GCF_001263415.1 Thermincola ferriacetica | reverse complement strand
GTTCCCGCATGTTCGAAGATGGCGAAGGCCGCCGGGAAGTCCGGCACTCAACTTATGTAGGGCGCCCCGGGATGTTGATAAGGGAGGTTAAATGTTTTCCGGAGCGGGGCTTAAATCGTCCATCGGTCTGCGAGCCGCGTAAGCGGGAGCGGTTATCCGATGGAGATTTCGCCCGGAGCGGAGGAATCATTTAACCTCCCCTTTTCCAATCTGCGGCACGCAACATATGCTGGGTGACCGGACGGGAGGTGGCCTGACTTATAAGAAATGCAACATGAGCCATCGAGTTCGGGAACGCTGCCTGAACGGCCAGGGTTTGCAGCACCAAGCTCCCAGGTAGCGGAGACACCCTCCTACCCTTTCAATAGGCCGGTTTCACCGTTACAGCGGCACTCAGCTAAGGCAACGGTTACTTCACTATGCAGCGGCCAGGCAGTTACAACATGTTTTCGCAAGATATTACCTTGTCAATAGAAACTTGGTGCTGTAAAATAATTATAGTGTTGAAAACAAATAATCGCTATTGTTAATGCTGTAGGTGCCCCGTTATAGGGGAGAATAGGGAATCGGGTGTAAGTCCCGAGCGGTCCCGCCACTGTGAAAAGGAGGTCGCACATTAAGCCACTGGGTAACCGGGAAGGCGTGTTAGACCGATGATTTTGAGCCAGGAGACCTGCCTATGGTATGCGAAGCCATGAATGATGGTAAAGTTCATGACGTATTTGCTTGTTGGAAGCAGTATGTCATGGACTTTTTCTCTTTTAAAATACAATGGTATTTTGTAATGGTATTTTATATAGCTCATTTCATCGATGAAAGGAGGTATATACATGGGTTACAGGGGCAGGGACGTGGAAGTCACATCGCTGGATAACGGGCAGTATCTGGTGGTGGCATGCGACTCCTGTGGCGGCATCGGCCCCAAAGAGTTGGATGTTGTAAAGGTCCCCAATTATATAGTAGGCAGGTATACTGCCCGGGTAGCGTTGATGGAAGTCCTGGCAACGGGCGCCGTTCCACGGATGATCACGGCAACTGTCTGTAATGAGCCCCGGCCGGCAGGGGAAGAAATTCTTGCAGGAATCAGAGATGAACTGCAAGTCTGTGGTTTACCTGATTTACCGCTGGCTATAAGTACTGAAAAAAACATTACTACCAGGCAGACCGGTCTGGGTATCACTGTCTTAGGTGTGGCCGGGGAATCAAAACTGCGGATAACTACCTCAAAGCCAGGGGACTGGATATATTGCCTGGGAATTCCCAAAGTTGGTGATGAAGTGAAGGATGATGACGACCCAGAAATTGTACAGGGAAAACATATTCTCGGCTTATTGGCAGTTTCGGGTATTCATGACATTATTCCGGTAGGTTCACAGGGTATCCGGAGAGAAGCGGAGTTATTGGCCAGGACTGTATCGGGTCAATTTAAACCGGCCCCGGATGCCCCCGTTGACATCAACAAATCAGGGGGACCGGCAACTTGTCTGATATTTAGCTGTGTACCAGGGACTTCCCTGCCTGATTTTTCACCGACACCTATGATGAAAATAGGGGAAATTTAAGATACAATGAGAAAAGGAGGAAATATATTATGAACATTTTAATAAAAGAAAAGGAATCTCGACATTCAGTATGGACAGTCAAAAAAATTGCTGTGATAGGCGTATTTATAGCTCTGAGTTTTGTCGGAGCATTAATTAAAATCCCAAGCCCTGTCGGGAGCATCGGTATGGATTCTGCTCCCGGGTATTTTGTGGCGCTGGCTGTCGGAGGAATTGAGGGCGCACTGGTAATCAGTATAGGCCATTTATTAACTGCAGCCGTGGCTGGATTTCCCCTGACTTTGCCCATGCATTTGCTGGTTGCCGGGCTGATGGCCCTTTGGGCGCTGGTTTTCCGGTGGGTAAATCTTAGGTTTGGCCTGGTTCCTGCCGTTATCGCCGGCGTTATTTTAAACGGCGTGGTTTCTTCCTTTACCATGCTGCCCGTGGGTGGTATGGGCGCCGCGGTGGGTATTATGCCGTTTTTAAGCGTTGCTTCAGCCCTGAACCTGATTGTGGCGGCGCTGGCTTTTAAAAAAATTAAGGGCAAAAAGAGTCTGTTCTAGCGAAGAACCTTCCATAAATTGTTCAACGTAAAGATGAAGCAACGAGCTTGCTTGTGCGTGTTGCGCGGAACGCGATGTTATTGTAAAATGTAAGAAAACCTTTCATTACCTGAGATTTTTACCATGTAAAAATGCTTCATTAAATAACTGCTTGGGTTTAATGAGGTGGTTTTTATGGGAAAAAATCTTCTGAGTATTGATTGGGATTATTTCGTGCCAATAAAAAAGGAATGGTATGGTTCGTATTCGGAAAATCAGTGGAATGTCAACAAGTTATGGTATCGGAGATATATCAAAGAGCAAATGCGCGGAGAGGATATCACGCGTACTATTGATGTAGGGGTGGAATATGTTGGATTCTGGAAACGGATTCGCAGCCGGTTCCGGATATCAGATACAGCCAGAGTCTATATTTCTGATTCCCATAAATATTCTTACGGCATTGCCAGGGAAAATGCCTGTGATGCTGTATATTTATTCGATGCTCATGCCGACTTGGGATATGGAGGGATCGGTTCGCTGGATTTTGAACTTAATTGCGCCAATTGGCTGGGTAAACTGTTTAAAAACAATCATATCAGGGAAGCTTCTGTTATTTACAGTCCGTATACCTTTGAGTGTCCGGAAGATTTTATTGAGATAAACAATGCTTATAATATCAATTACTGTGAATTGGAGCGGCTGCCGGAAGGGATTCCTGTGGATGTTATCCATATTTGCAGGTCCGGCGCCTGGACTCCTCCCTGGCTTGACCATAAGTTTTTGCAATTTGTCTACCGTTTAAACCGGCCGGTAAAGTGGCTTGATTGCCCACCAAGGCGGTGGAACGCCGGGAAACTTACCCTTTCCGCCCAGCTTAATTATTTATTGTATTAGCCGACCGCAGAACCGCTGTAGAGGCAAAACAACCGTTGCTTTGCGGATGCCGCTCTTCCGGTGAAACAACCGTTACTCCGAGGCTACGACTTCTTCAACCACTGAAGGGTGGGTGGGGTTCTCTGCTACCAAGGAGCTTTATGCTGCAAACCCTGGCCAGGCAGGCAGTGTTCCCGAACTTGATGGCTCATATTATTTTCAAAAGTCAGTAGTTATAAATGCCGCTGTATAGTGAAGTAACCGTTACTCCGAGGTTACGGGCGGAGACAGTGTAAACTCCGTTCAGTTGAAATCGCTGAACCCGGCCAAATCGTCGTCCTGACTCAATGGCCGGGTTTCCGGCGTCCGTGCCGGAAACAGCGATTTCAAGCCTTCACTGTCGTTAACACTGTCTATCCACCCTCCACCAGGTCGCAACTTATTACTTTACTATACAGCGGCTTTTTGCTACCTCGTAGAACAGTGCAGAGGTATAGCTTTGAAACAGTATTTTTCATCGTCCAGTGGGCCTTCGCCATCTTCAAACATGCGGGAACCCCCTGCCTGCCTGGCTGCGGTTTTGCGGGCGCAGTCGCTCCCAAACGGTAGCCTTGGCACCCCACCCACCCTTCCGTCATTCTACAGCCAATGTGGTGTCAACGACTAAAGCAACATACAGGGAGCTTGTTCTATGAGCACAGCTCTGAAACTGGAACCAGCCCAGGAGTACATTGTAGAGAGTCCGTTAATGGAAAACCCACACCAGGGCCACCGGTAGTTGACGAAGCAGATGAATCTGCTAAAAAAGAGATAAATCGTAGTTACTGGTTCAGGCGACAGGTAGACGGTCAAGGGAAAGTAGACCCGGTAGACCGGTGCAAGGTTATTTTACCGGCAATAACCGAGCCTTCTGTGAAAGAGAGAGAGTTAGCAAAACTGATTGGCAGTCAAACGGTGGATTGGTTATATTAAAATGAATCCTGCCTATTCCACCCACCTGATACTGCAAGATTATTTGGCAGTTCGGCTGAACTTTATATTTAAGCCGGTAAATAAGGACAGGTATGATCGTTTACGAAGGTTTCCATTTGGCGGCATTGTTACGAAACTTGCTGTAAAGTGGAGAGCAGCAAGCCGGGGAGTCCCCGTATGTCCGCAGACGGCGAAGGCCGCCGGGAAGTTTCACGCATTTCGAAACGGGAGGCGGCCATTTTGTAAGGAATGCCTTCTGAGCCGTCAAGTTCGGGGACGCCGGATTGCTGCCGGAGCTTTACGGCTTAGATGAGTAGATGCCGCTCTGGGAAACCGGAGTAAACTGTCATACCTACGGCGGGATTACGGTGAACAGGAAATTGAAGGTAAAGTTACCCAAATAATCTTGACAGTATCTCTCACCGAAAATTATTTGCATATTACAAATAACTATTGTATAATTGTTTTAAGGGGTGAACTAGTTGGAAAGCACACGCGACCTGTTTCAAATCTTTGTCCGCCGTTTCGGCTTGTTAAATGCCAGTTGCTGTGACTGCTGCTGTGGGGAAGAAGTATCTTTGGTGCAGAGCCACATCTTATACGAAATACGCAGGCAGAAGAGCGCTTCCATGCAGCAGGTGGCCAACGCTTTAGGTATGGATATTACCACTTTCAGCCGGCAGGTAAAGACCCTGGAAAAAAAGGGGCTGGTCAGGAAAAAGCCACATCCGGAAGATAGGCGAATATACTTATTGTCTCTAACTACTGCGGGAGAAGAATTGGAAAACCGGATTGACGAGCGCATGAAGGCTTTTATCGACAATATATTATCCCAGTTCACCGAATTTGAGCGGGATATGGTGGTTAAATCCGTGCAGCTCTTAAACAAAGCGATTCTGAAGGCCGGGGCATGCTGCTTGCCGGAATAAGTTGCCGGATTTTTGTAGGACAACATTTGCAAATTGCAAATAATAAACATGGCCCGAAAGGTGAAGTAAAAGTACAGGAGGTATTAAATTATGGATAAAATTAAAATTATCAAGACTGTTCGGGAAACATATGGCGCCATTGCCAGACAACAGAACGGAAGCGGCTGTGGCTGTGGCTGCGGCTGTTCCGGTGATGACATTAATACTTATGTCCAGTCTTTAGGTTACTCGCCGGAAGAACTGAATAAAATTCCTACTGAGGCCAACCTGGCCTTAAGCTGTGGCAATCCTACCGCCCTGGCCGGCTTGAAAGAAGGGGAAGTTGTCCTTGACCTTGGTTCGGGCGCGGGGTTTGACTGTTTTCTGGCAGCGTCAAAAGTAGGCCCGGCCGGCCGGGTAATAGGTGTTGATATGACTCCGGAGATGATCGAACGGGCCCGGACAATTGCCGCCAGGGAAAACATCAGTAACGTGGAATTCAGGCTGGGCGAAATAGAAAACCTGCCTGTAGCTGACAATTCCGTAGACGTGGTCATAAGTAACTGCGTGATTAATCTTTCGGCTGACAAAAAGAGGGTCTTCCGGGAGATATACAGAGTATTGAAACCGGGAGGTAGGGTGGCCATATCCGACGTGGCTTTACTGCAGGAACTTCCGGAGGCAGTCCGGTCAAGTGTAGAGGCTTATACGGGTTGTATTGCAGGAGCAGTGCCTGTAGCGCAGTATAAAAGGCTGGTGGAAGAAGCAGGGTTAACGGATATTGAGATCACTGATAAGGGCTTTTCCTTCTCGATTACACCTGATACCAAAGACCCTCTGGCCAGAGCTGTTTTAGAAGCTCTTGGAGAAGATGAGACTATTGACCGGTTTGTAACAAGTATTTACGTTCAGGCCAAGAAGCAGTAGTACCTCAACCTTATTTGAAGGAGCGGAGGTTTCATAATGGGGCTTAAAAGGGCCCCTTTTTTTTTTAACTAAAAATTTGCTATCAAGCAAAAATATTTGGTTGACAAAGCTACCCTATAGGGGTATTTTTCAGTTGGTATTCGGTCCGCTGGCTGACCGTTTCGGAAAAAGGCAGATTTTAAATTTCGCCATGTTCTTTTTTACCTTTGCCGCCGCTTTAACTGTGAGCATGGCTATCGGCGGATCAGTTGCCTTTTTCCTTAGCTGGCGAGGTATCTTTGCCGCATATTCGGCGCTGGCAGCCCTGGTGACTGTCCTATTTTTTACAGTGGGAAGGAAAATACCGTCGGACAAAAACCCTGACAGTGAATTTCTGGCTCCCTACGCCAGATTGCTTGGTAATGCTCCCAGTTTAATTTTATACCTTATTGTACTGCTGGAAGGGATATTTATTGTAGGTTCCTTTTCATATCTGGGGGCATTTATTGAAAATCTGTACCAGTACAATTACCTTACTATAGGTTTTATTATGACGGCTTTCGGTATAATGGCAGTAATCGGCGGGCGAATGGCCTTGTTTATCCTAATCTTTTTGGCGGGTGTACTCATTAAATGTGAAACGGGCAGTGGGCCTGCTCCGCAACAGGTGAAGGTAAAATAAAAGGAGAATTTTGAACGGCCGGGCGTAAAGTCTGGCTAATTTCTTTTTATATACAATATATTGACAAAATAAAGTAAAAGAATTAAAATAATATTATAATTTACTAATATAATAATAGCTATTGGATTTTATTTTACCTGGACTGCCTGAGGAAATGGAGGGAAGAATATATGGATGAAAGGCTGTGCTCGATGGAGGCCGAGTTTTTCAAGGCTTTGGCCCATCCCACCAGGGTGCGGATTTTAAAACATCTTAAAGAGGGCGAAAAATGTGTTTGCGAGTTTACGGAGGACCTGGATATTGAACAATCCAACATGTCTCAGCACCTGGCAATTTTACGTAAGCAGAATATTGTAGGATGCCGTAAAGAAGGTTTAAAAGTAATATATAAGGTGAATTACCCGCAAATTTATGAAATTCTTAACCTGGTAGAGGATATATTGGTTTCCCAGGTTAACGAAACTTTGAGTTTACTGAATAAAAGGAATAAAGGAAAGGGGGGTGAATAAGTTGGATATAAAAGTACTGGGGGCAGGTTGTGCCAACTGTAATAAACTGGAACAAATGGTTTTTGATGTGCTGGCGGAGCAAAATATCGATGCCAGTGTAACTCATGTAAGGGATTTTAAGGACATAGCTTCATATGGTGTTATGTCAACTCCGGCCCTGGTTATTGACGGCCAGGTTAAATTCTCCGGAGTGGTTCCTTCCAAGGCAAAATTGGCGGAAGTAATCATGGAAGCTGCCAAAAGGGGGTAGTCGGGTATGTGGCAGAGATTTGTAGACTACCTGGTTTATGATTTGATGGGGTTATCCCCAGAAACTCACTTAGGTTCTGCTGTAAACTTTTTCATCTATGATACAGTGAAAATTCTCTTTTTATTGTCCCTGATTATTTTTATTGTTGCCATTATACGCAGTTATTTTCCACCCGAAAAAACTAAAAAGATACTGAGCCACAAACGCGAGCTGGCAGGCAACTTTACAGCAGCCCTGATGGGTACAGTCACACCCTTCTGAAGCTGTTCGGCGGTGCCGGTATTTATCGGCTTCGTGGAAGCGGGGGTCCCGCTGGGAGTAACTTTTTCCTTTTTGATCTCTTCGCCAATGGTTAATGAAGTGGCTCTGGGCCTGTTGTGGGTCATGTTTGGTTGGAAGATAGCCGTGATTTATATTGTCAGCGGCCTGACTGTTGCCATCATTGGCGGTATGGTTATAGGCCGTCTGAAACTGGAACACCTGGTGGAAGATTACGTTTACCAGATTAAATCTGCCCAGTGTGGGTGTGAGGGGGAATTACCGGAGCAGACCTGGCGTGACCGGGTTGATTATGCTAGATCATACGTAGCCCAGATTCTGAAAAAAGTGTGGCCCTATGTGGTAATTGGTATAGCGGTAGGTGCTGCAATTCACGGTTATGCCCCGGAAAACTTCCTGGCCAAATACGCCGGGCGGGGAAATCCCTTTGCGGTACCGCTGGCAGTAATTATAGGAATACCCTTATATTCAAATGCCGCAGGTACTATTCCGGTTGTTAAAGAGTTGGTTAGAAACGGGATGGCCATGGGTACGGCGCTTGCATTTATGATGTCCGTAACGGCATTATCCCTGCCTGAAGCTATTATTCTTAAACAGGTGCTGAAACCAAAGCTGCTTGTGATTTACTTCGGTATAGTAGGTCTGGCCATTATCGGCACAGGGTACCTGTTCAATATAATACTTTAGATGAGAAGACAAATTTGTCTTCCTACCAGATAGAAGACAAAATAACATAATAGGACAAGGGGAGGTTAAATGTTAAAATCATTTAACCCCCCTAAAATTTTTTGCAAAAAATGCATAAATTATGGTATTGTAATCATATAAATAATATTGAATATGTTTATATGAGGAAGTGGAATTACGTAGCCCCATGAAAAAAATTGCGGAATTTTTTAAAGCTCTTGGGGATGAAACAAGGTTAAAAATCATAAATATGTTGGCGGAACAGGAAATGTGTGTTTGTGAAATCCTTGACAAATTGGATATGTCTCAGCCGGCCGTTTCTCATCACCTGAAGATTCTCAGGCAGGCTGGGTTAGTAAAGGACAGCCGGGACGGAAAATGGATATACTACTCTCTCAACGGAGATGTTTTCAAGGAAGTGTTTGAAGGCGAAGAAGTGGGTGTAGTGGAAGCCTATGCGGAACCAATCAAAAGGAAGTTAAACAATTTACAGCCGTCCCCGGTCAGGACAGACCCGTCAATCTGCGAAAAACTCACTATGAAAAAAGCAGCCAGCAAAAAGTAACAAATTTTTGTAAAGTAAAGAGGTAAATGTTTTTTAAAACATGAAGGAGGTTAAACTATGGCACAAAAAGCAGCAAGATTATCCTTTTTAGATAGATTTCTGACTCTCTGGATTTTCCTCGCTATGGCCCTGGGAGTCGGTATTGGTTTTCTGTTTCCCGGTGTGGCTGACCTGCTTGACAGGTTATCGGTGGGCACCACATCCATACCTATTGCCATCGGGCTGATCGTGATGATGTACCCGCCGCTGGCCAAGGTAAACTACCGGGAATTGGGTAAGGTGTTCAAGAATACGAGAGTCCTTGGGTTGTCGTTGGTTCAGAACTGGGTCATCGGCCCTATCCTTATGTTTATATTAGCTATAACGTTTTTGCGTGATTACCCTGAGTACATGGTTGGTCTTATTTTAATAGGTTTGGCTCGGTGTATTGCCATGGTCATTGTTTGGAACAGCCTGGCCAAAGGTGATTCGGAATACGCGGCTGCCCTGGTGGCCTTCAACTCAATTTTCCAGGTAATTTTCTATTCTGTTTACGCCTATGTGTTTATCACGGTGTTGCCGGGGTTATTTGGGCTAAAGGGTATGACTGTTGATGTCTCTATGGGTGAAGTGGCCAAGAGTGTGGCTATCTACCTGGGGATACCCTTCGCTGCCGGTTTGTTGACGAGGTTATTCCTGGAACCGGCGAAGGGGAAGGAATGGTATGAAAAAACCTTTGTGCCCAAGATCAGCCCGCTGGCTTTGATTGCCCTTTTGTTTACCATCGTGGTAATGTTTTCCTACAAAGGAAACCTCATTGTTCAACTACCGATGGATGTAGTACGCATTGCCATTCCTCTGCTGATTTACTTTGTGTTTATGTTTGTTGCTTCCTTCTTTATCAGCAGGAAAGTCGGCATAAATTATGCGCAGACTACCAGTCTTTCCTTCACTGCTGCCAGCAATAACTTTGAATTGGCCATCGCCGTGGCCGTGGCAGTATTCGGGATTGAGTCAGGGCAGGCCTTTGCGGCGGTAATCGGTCCCCTGATTGAAGTGCCGGTAATGATCGGTTTAGTTAATGTTGCTTTGCGTTGGAGCTCGAAATACTTTAACAAAGAAGGGTTGCCAAAAGGTTCGGTAGCTTCGGAGCAACGATTGTTTCACCGATACAACGGCAACCCGTAGCTTCGGAATGTTGTTGCTGTGCGCCGTTAACTGTTGGCCGACTACAGGCAGAAGAACAGGAGGCAGATAAAGTGAGAGTAGCGGTAATTTCAGACATTCATGCAAATTTAGAAGCTTTACGTGCGGTTTTGGCGGATATTGTCCGTCAAAAGGTGGATAAGATATACTGTACCGGTGATTTAGTCGGATACGGTCCCTTCCCCAATGAAGTAATTGACCTGATCAGGGAAAAGCGGATATCTACCGTTATGGGGAACTACGATGACGCAGTAGGTTTTATGCGTTTTATCTGTGGTTGTGATTACAAGGATGAAAAGGCGCAGGCTTTAGGAGAAAAGTCCATCATGTGGACGAAAGAACATACAACTGAAGAGAACAAAGAATTTTTGAGAAATCTGCCGGCGGAAATAAGTTTTACTGCCGGTGAGAGAAGAGTTCTGCTTGTCCATGGCAGCCCGCACCGGTTGAATGAATATATTTATGAAGATACGCCGGCAGACTATTTGCAGGAACTTATGGAAAAGGCAGATACCGATGTGCTCGTTTGCGGCCATACCCACAAACCTTTTCATTTGACAATTCAGGGAAAACATATAATTAACGCCGGAAGTGTCGGCAAACCCAAACATGGCGATCCAAAGGCTGCTTATGTAATTATCTCCTTTGCGGAGGACGTTGCCGTAGAGATCAGAAAAGTAGCATATGATTTTGAAGCTACAGCCAGAGCTATTGAACAGTCGGGTCTGCCCCCTGAGTTTGCCGGGTTGATTCGCCGGGGAATAGCATAAGAGGCCTCCCGCATTGAAAAAGAGGGCATAATGAAACCATGGATTTTTGAGTTGTTTACTTCAATCCATGGTTTTAAATTTTTAATGCATTGTTACGAACTTTTTTACCCTTTATTGTATCTGTACGAATAAAAGGTATTTTAAGGTGAAGTTAGCATGAAAAATGTTTTATTTTTATCGGTGTCTATAGGGGCGGGACATGATCAGGCAGCCCAAGCATTGATACAGGAAATAGAATACCGTTATCCCAGGTGCAAAACAAAGCTGGTCGATACCATTGCTTATATTAACCCCATTTTAAATAAAATTATGGTGGCCGGTTATATGGGCTGCCTGAATTTTAATCCTAAAATTTGGGGCTATTTATATGGACAGGCAGAAGAAGGAACTAAATTTTTAAACTTAGGGCAACTGATACTTAGAACCAGGTCAATTAATAAGATGGCGGAGCTTATTCAGGAATTTAAACCGCAGGCAATAATCTGTACGCATCCTTTTTCTGCGGGGATTGTATCTGAACTTAAAGCCCGAAAAATCAGTCAGGCGCCTTTAATAGCAGTCATAACAGATTTTACAATACATCCCTTTTGGATTCACAAAAATATAGACAAATATGTGATTCCTGCCGATAGCTTAAAATACGAAATTATGCAATTTGATATTCCCGAAGAAAGGATTATTCCAACCGGAATTCCGATCCGGCGACAGTTTATTGAACAGCCAAGTAAGACAGAAGCACGTAATAGGCTCGGTTTGGAAAACAAAACAACAGTTTTGGTGATGGGTGGCGGTCTGGGATTAGGAAAGATCGAGCTTATAGTCAAGACTTTAGCCGATTCCGGGCTTGATTTGCAGATAGTTACAGTAACAGGTAAAAATGAAAAATTACAGATGAAACTCCGGCAGGTCACCGGTAAAAACAAAGTCAAGGTGTTTGGCTATGTTGAAAACATGTCGTTAATCATGGCGGCATCCGATGTTATTGTTACTAAACCGGGTGGACTTACTGCCGCTGAAGTTTTAGCTGTAGGGTTGCCCATGATAATGATTAACTTTTTACCGGGCCAGGAGGAAAGAAATGCGGATTTTCTACTCAATAACGGTGCTGCGATCAAGTTGAGAAAAATTCAACATTTAATTCCCCAGCTCAAAGAACTGACGTCAAACGAAATCCGGCTAAAACAAATAAAAGATTCGGCTTTTGCGCTTGGCAGGCCCTACGCTGCAAGAGATCTAATCGATCAATTAAAAAGCGAAGTGTTTTTAAAGTTTTCTTTGATTCAAGGTTAACTTTATTTTAGGAGGCTTTTTGATGTACAACGGGGCAGGGCAGATGGCGCTTACATTTATAGTTACCCTCGTGGTTTTATGTTTGTTATTTGAAGGCAATCCAATTCCCGTTCTCCGAAAAATGTTTTCAAGCAAAACCTTTGTTTTTTATTTAGTTATTATGCTAATGGTTATAGGCATTGACCTTATTGAGTTGAACTTTGAAAATATCATAAATCCCTTGATCAGGTGGGATCTGACTCCTGCAATATACCGGTATGAAGGGAATATAACCCAGTTTATTCAGAGAACATTTCACAGTACTCTGCTAACATATATTACCAGTTATTTTTATGTTTTTGTATTTCCTGCATTAGTCTGGGTTGCTATGGCTGTGTTTAACAGGCACAATGACCAATTCTTGATGAAGGAGCTTTTGTTGACTTTTATTTTAAACTATGCTATTGCTCTCCCATTTTATTTATTCTTTCCCGTAAATGAAGTCTGGTATACAAATAAAGGAGTACATCTCTTGATAACTGAGGTTTATCCCGCTTTTAATGTACAATACAGGGCTTTAAGTGGTTTGAATAATTGTTTTCCGAGTTTACACACTTCCCTTTCCGCTTCCCTGGCTTTGTTAAGCATTCATTCTGGTTACAAAAGGATGGCTCGGGTTGCTGTATTCAGCTCTCTTGTAATAATTTTTTCAACAATATATTTGGGTATCCATTGGCTGAATGATGTGCTGGGAGGTATAGTGGTAGCGTTAATTGTTGTAAACATAGCTGTTGTTTGGGTTGAAGGGAAATCAAAAATTTTTTTATGGAGGAGCTATGGAACTGATGATGAATGTGATAGAATTTTTTTTAAAGCTTGATAAAAATTTAGTGTTAGTTATTAAAAATTATGGTACCTGGACTTATTTATTCCTTTTTCTGATTGTCTTTTTGGAAACAGGTATAGTTATCACACCTTTTCTTCCCGGTGATTCGTTGCTTTTTGTTGCAGGTGCTTTGGCAGCCCACCGGGCTCTGAAGCTGGAATGGTTATATATTCTTCTCTGTCTTGCGGCAATTTTAGGAGACACTTCGAATTATCAAGTTGGTCATTTTATCGGGCCGAAAGTATTTCATAAAGAGAATGGCAGGTTGCTAAACAAGGAACACTTAGAACATGCGCATCAATTCTACGAAAAACATGGTGGCAAAACTATTATCTTGGCTAGATTTATACCGGTAATCCGGACTTATGCTCCTTTTGTTGCCGGGATAGGGAGCATGAATTACGGGCGTTTTTTATCTTATAACATCATAGGAGCAGTTGCCTGGGTATCAGTTTTGCTGTTCGGCGGATACCTATTTGGTAATATCCCGGTAGTACGAAATAATTTTACAATAGTTATAATGGCTATCATTTTCGTTTCTATATTACCGGTAATAATTAATTTTATTAAGACAAAAAGCAGTTATTCTAAATAAATGCAGCATAGTAAAGATCGGGGTCCCCTAACGGCATATGGACGGATAAAGCCCAAAAAATAAAATTATATTTTATTTGAAAAAATTAATTATAAAAAGAGGTTTCACCAGTGGTAACAAATAGTGAAGCAACGGCGAAAAAGGTGGACAGTAACAAAGGGGTAGCCAAGGCTGCCGGAGTTATTATGATTGCCATGTTTTTGTCCCGTATTCTCGGTTTTGTACGGGACCAGGCCATGACCAGCCAATTTGGCCGGACCTATATCACAGATGCCTATATTGCTGCTTTTTCAATTCCCGATTTACTATATAACCTACTGGTAGGAGGGGCTCTTAGCTCGGCCTTTATTCCGGTGTTTTCAAGCTATTTGGCTCAGGACAAAGAGGACGAAGGCTGGGAAGTGGCCAGCACAGTAATCAACATTGCGGTCATAGGCCTAACGATTGGTATCATTTTTGGAGAGTACTTTACTCCCTTTTTAATCCCTCTTGTAGCCAGTAAGTTTCAAGGTGCGAAGTTGGATTTGACTATTAAACTGACCCGGATTATGTTTCCGGCTGTACTTTTTACGGGTCTAAACGGCTTGATGATGGGGATTCTGAATTCTTACAATGATTTTACCTACCCGGCCATTGGATCTGTTGTTTATAATGTGGGTATCATCGCCATGGGTGTATTACTGGGGCCGCATTTGGGTATTGCCGGATTTTCCATAGGAGTTATTGTAGGTGTAATTGGAAACTTTTTAATTCAATTTCCTTCTCTAAAACGAATGCGTAAAATGAAATACCGGCCGGTTTTAAAATTAAGGCATCCTGGGGTAAAAAAGATAGGTTTGCTAATGATACCCACTGTATTGGGTTTGGCGGTAAGTCAGATCAATTTGCTGATTAATCAAAACCTGGCTTCCGGCCTGTCGTCGGGAAGTATTACCGCTCTCAGGATGGCCAACCGGATAATGCTTGTACCGCTCGGGATTTTTGCTTATTCCATTAGTATGGCTATATTTCCAACCCTTACGGCCTATGTTGCTACTAAGCGCATGGACGATTATAAAAAGACCTTCTCTTTGGGAATACGGACTATAGCTTTTATCACTATACCCGCCGCCGTTGGCATGATGGTTTTGGGAATGCCCATTATTCGGTTACTCTTCGAACAGGGGAAATTTCAACATAATGATACAGTGGCTACGGCATCTGTCCTGATTTATTATGCCATCGGCCTCTTTGCTCAGTCGGCGGTATTTATTATTATTCGTGGTTTCTATGCGCTCCATGATACAAAAACACCTTTGAAATTAGGACTCTTGACTATAACGGGAAATTATATATTAAGCCACTTATTAATAGTATATTTAGGAGCCCGGGGGCTGGCCTTGGCTTATTCTTTAACAGGTTTTGTTGATATGACCGCGCTTTTATTTTTATTAAGACGGAAGATTGGACCTTTGGGTATCAGAAAAATCCTTATTTCAGCACTGAAAACCCTGGTTGCTGCTGCAATAATGGGGCTCACAGCTTATTTCATTGCAAGTTATTTCGAAGTTACGGTTTCGGTCCAAAGAAAATTGGTCCAGTTAGCAGAGGTTTTAACGGTAGTTAGTATTGCTGCGGGTGTATATTTTGGCTTGGCCAAACTGTTGAAAATGGAAGAGGTCGATATTGTGTTTGGTATTTTATTAAAAAGGTTTAAACGCAGTTATGGTTAACAGATAAGGATGAATGGATTCCGGAATAGAAATAGGTTCTCATAGAGGCCTGTTTTAAGGTGGGATGGCCCTGGTGGAAATATCAGACGTAGAATTAATCCAAAAATGTAAACAGGGTTCAAAAGGTGCTTTTGAACAGGTGGTCAAGAACTATCAGCAATACGCTTTTAAAATAGCTTACGGAATTGTTGGCCATGACCGTGACGCAGAAGATATAGTCCAGGAGGCATTCATAACCGTATACTACCAAATTAAAAGTCTCCGGCGTGCGGAGGCATTTCCTACCTGGCTGGGCAGAATAATTACGAATTTTTGCCTGAAAAAGATACAGGCAAATAACAAAAAGGCAATAGTACCACTGGATGCATGCGAAGGGCGGGAAATGAGCGGCCTGAGTTCAGAAGATGAATATTTGGCGCTGGAAACTAAACAGGATGTTCATAAGGCGCTGTTGAAACTTCCTGTGGAATATAGAGTAACTTTAGTACTGCGTGACTTACAGGGATATTCTTATAAGGAAATAGCCGAAATTCTCAACATTCCAACGGGAACGGTAAAATCGAGAATACATCAGGCCAGAACAATGTTAGCAGGCCTTCTGCAACCACCTGCAGGTGAAGGGGGAAACAAACGATGACCTGTGACGATGTAAAAAAGCACCTGTCAGCTTATTTAGACAAAGAACTGTCCGGTGATTTGGAGGAAATTATTAATGGGCATTTGGCACAATGCCCGGCCTGTATGGCCGAAAAAGCCCGGTTGGCCGGTACCATCAGCCTGGTACAAAATATGGACCTGCCCTTGCTGAAAACAGATTTATCGGCTTTGGTAATGGCCTCAATTAACCGGAAAGAAGCTGTTCAATCATATTATGTCTTTAACGCGATGCTTGGAATATTCGCCGTCTTGACGGCCGGGATAGCAGCTTTGGTTTCCCTTTCACCTTTGGGGCAGGCGCTGCTGGGTTTGATAAGGGCCTTTTTCAGGAATATATTTGAAGTAACGATGCTCATGGTAAGGGTTTCTGCCAGGTCACCTATGGGAAGTCAGGACTGGTCGATTACTTTGACCTTGTTTCTGGGTTTTATATTTACCTTTTGGATATTGCGCAAGATCCTGAAGGATTCAAATTTGGGAGGTCCGCTTCATGAATAAAACTATTGTGATAATAGTATTATTAGTAGGTTTATTATTTTCCCTGCCTGTTGCCGTATTTGCTGCCGGGCCCGGTTTAGGCCAAAAGATCGTCGCATATCAGGAAACCCTCGTGCCCGAAGGGCAAATTGTAAAAAATGTTTTATTGGTGGGTAAAGACGGTATAATTGCCGGCCAAGTTAATGATGAAGTAATAGTTATTAAGGGCAGTTTAACGCTTAAAAGCAGTGCCAAAGTGGCTGACCGTGTCTTTGTTATAGGTGGGGATATTAAGCAGGAGCCCGGCGCCCAAGTAGGTAAAGGTGTTTTTAATATCAGCACTTCTAACGCTACAGTTAATTCATTTATGTTGGGATTGGTTACTTTTGCCGGTATTGAATTAATCAAACTGGTGTTAAGCGGGAGCCTTATTCTGGCGGCTTTAATTGTAATTCTTGTGGCCCCTGCCGCTGCTGAAAATTCAGCGGCCAAGTTAAAAGGGGCAATGTTCAAGTCGGCTATTTTGGGGATACTAGGATTAATCTGCTTTGGTTTATTGATTGCGGTTTTAACGAAATTACTCTGGGGTATTCCCCTGGCCGTATCCATACTGCTTCTGCTTATTGTTTTGATAATTATTGGCTATACCGGTATGAGTTTGGTTTTTGGCGAGCTATTTAAAAAAGGGTTGGACTCTTCCTTGCAATCACCGTTAATCATCACTGCTATAGGGAGTCTCTTGCTTGTGGCCATGCTTAACTTACCCATAGTAGGGCCTATATGGGCCGTAATTGTAATTATTTTTGCTTTGGGTGCAACCATTCAGATATTGTTTAAGAAAAAAGCCGCCGATTAAATTGTACGGCACAAAAGCTATATGCTGTTTTAGCTGGGAGGATTGCATTTGTCAGCAGAAACATTTTTGTCCTTTATCGAAACTTACGGATACTATGCGGTTTTTTTGGCGCTGATGGTCGGCATGCTTGGCATTTTGCCTGTTCCTGAGGAAACTTCGATGGTGTTTATCGGTTTTCTCGTTTCCAGGGGAAATCTTAGCTTGGGATGGAGTATTGTTTTTGCATTTCTTGGCACAACATCAGGCATGACAGCAGCTTATCTGATCGGCCGGCGGTTAGGAACGCCTATTATAAGAAAATATGGTAAAAGGGTCGGTATCACTCCTGAAAGACTGGCCAAAACGGAAAAGTGGTTTAAAAAATATGGGAAATGGACACTGGCTATCGGTTATTTTGTACCCGGCTTACGGCAAATTACGGCTTATTCGGCGGGAATTACCCGTCTGCCCTATCAGGGTTTCGCGTTAATGGCTTACATTGGGGCTGCCCTGTGGACTACAGTTTTCATCAATTTAGGCGCCTATCTGGGTGAGCACTGGAGGGCGCTCGATCCTTTGCTGCACAGGTATACAATTTGGTTATTCGTCGCTGTACTGGTGTTTCTTATAGTTTATGGTTGGTCACGGACAGAAGCCTAACTTGGGCCTGTTTCCTGCGCCCGGACATCAAAGAGGAAGTCTGCCTGCATTTTATGGTAGTTTATCCATTCGGAAAAGGTCAACTCCGATTCTTTCGCGAACCGCCGGGCATATTCCTTGGCCAGGCTTTTTTCTTCCTCATAGCCAAAAAGGCTTAATCCGGCGGGGATTTTTCCCATAATTACCGGGATTTCGAACCCTTTTTTTAAAAAGTCAAACCCTTCCTGTTGCTGCCAAATAGTTATATCAATTACAGAACCGTCATAACAAAGCCAGGCGTGTATATCCACCCGGTAGCGGCTTTGCGGCGGGGTGTCTGCCCGTGTTTGGTACTTAAAGTATCCCTGGCAAAACTTCAGCCTTTTTTCGCTGACTACCCCGTATTGGACCAAAAGCCAGTACAGCACCACAGAACAATAAATGCTTACCCCGCATGCTTTATATCTGGCGGCCTCGTCCTTTTCCACAAAGTTATGGGACAATAAAAAGCAGTAATAAGTATATTTGGCGAAGTCTATACGGCTTACCTCAGGAATGGCAAGGGGTTTTTCATAAAACAATCTGGGTGAGTATTTGGTGTACTCGAAGGTGGTTTGCCAGCCGTTTTTAAGAAGACTGTCATAAACAAATCTGACAATGTCGCTTTTCGTTACGCTTTGCCTGTACTTTATTTCGGAAGCCATCTGCATTCCCTCCGGATAAGGACTCCCTGTTATTGTAACGTATTTTGGCAAAAAAGTTATAGCGAAAAAAGAATGACACGGCGTAAAAATTTTGCCGAAATACTTATGAATTTGATGGTTTACGGTTATATTTTGTAATTGGGATTATCATAGCAGGAAATTTTTCAATGGTCAGAGAATAAGAATCAGGTAAAAAAGTTGACTGAGGAGGATTGATTTTGGATGAATGTACTGCCCTTTATTGCTGCTATTAAAGACAGGGATGAAAAGTTTTATGAACTGATGAAGGGGCTGCAGGAGCTGGTTTATTCCGATAGCAGCCTGGATATGAAAACCAAGCTGATGATTTCGTTGGCCGTCGACGCAGCTATGGGAGCTGACGAGGGGGTAAAGTCCATATCAAATATTCTGCGGCAAATGGGAGTAACTGACGAACAAATTGCCGAGGTTTTGCGGATCACTTATTTCACCAAAGCAAACTCTACGCTGGTTACTTCTATGGCCGCTTTTGAAAAGTAGGGAGAAAGACAATGGATGTTGTTGCCGTGATTGCCGAAGAGAAAATCTTGCAAGCAATAAAAAACGGTGAACTGGAAAACCTGCCGGGACAGGGCAAGCCTTTGAAAATCCAGGATTTATCCAACGTTCCAGCAGAGCTCAGGGCCGGTTACATCCTGCTGAAAAATGCCGGGGTACTGCCGGAAGAACTGGAATTAAGAAAGGAAATTATTTCTTTGCAGACGCTGGTTGACTGTTGCTATGATGAAGAAGACAGGAAGTCGTTAAAAAGGGAATTAAATGCAAAAATATTGCGGTTCAACATTCTTATGGAAAAAAGAAAGGGCAGCGGTTCTGCATTAGGTATTTACAAAGATAAAATTTATAATAAATTGGGTTAAGGAAAAGGGGTAGTTCCAACAGATTTTTGGAACTACCTTTTTGTTGTATAAACGAAAACCACCTGCTTTGCAGGTGGTTCCAAAAAGCTTTAGCTATGAGAAAAATCTACCTCCATGTGGCAAAATGGTACAGGTTCGCCAACCGTACCGTAACAAAAGGAGGTAGATATTCAATATGGATACTGCAAGTTTAGCACATACACAGTGGAATTGTAAATATCACATAGTATTTGCCCCGAAGTATAGGAGGCAGGTGATATACAATAAAATTAAGAGCGATATCGGAAAGATATTACGAACATTGTGTGAATACAAGAAGGTAGAAATAATTGAGGCCAACGCCTGCCCGGATCATATACACATGTTGGTTTCGATACCGCCAATGATAAGTGTGTCGAGCTTCATGGGATATTTGAAAGGCAAAAGTTCATTGATGATATTCGACCGGCACGCCAACCTGAAATACAAGCATGGTAACAGACATTTTTGGTGTAGAGGGTATTATGTGGACACAGTTGGCCGGAACAAGAAGGCGATAGAACAGCACATCCGGAAGCAATTGCAAGAGAATATCGCCGCAGACCAAATGACTTTGAAAGAATATATTGACCCGTATACGGGTGAGCCAGTAGAAAAAAACAAGAAAAAATAAAACCCCTTTAGGGGTAGTTTGAGAAGGTGTGCGGTTGGCGGACCGTTCAGTGAGCCTTTAGGCTCAGCCTGTAACATGCCCTTATAGGGCTAGAGCACCACCCGCTGAGCGGGTGGTCATGATTCGGCTATTCTTTTTTTTGCACCTGTCTCGGTACTTTCAAAGGTCATTGTTACATTTTTGGGGGTCGCACCGTTTATTTCTACCTGAATAGCTTTAATTATGGCCATTGGAACAGGACAGTCCGTGTGTTTCAGCTTTTGGTGGGCTGTTTTATATATTATAGAATCGCAAAACCGGTTAAAAACCCCTTTGGTCCAATCTATTACGCCTAATTCTTCATTGAGTGACTGAAGCATACGGCAGGCGGTAATTATGTTTATATGCACTTTTTTTTTGTCAAGGGCCTGTACCTTTACGACGGTAGTATAGCCACAGGCGCCAGCGCTAATGCGCACTTTGGTCACGATTATGTTTCTCCTCCTTCAAACCTGAAATGGTAGTAAATTTAAGTTTTCTGTTTTCTCTGTTCATCGATTAATTTAGCTGTATTAAGCATCTGTTGAACCACTGACAGGGCCTTGTGGGCGTCGGGGGCGTATCCGTCAGCGCGCCATTTTATAGCATGCAGTTTTGTGACCGGTGAACCGCCAATCATGACTTTTAGATCAGGTTTCTTTTCTTTGAGTTTTTGAATCAGTCCTTTCATTTCGTACATTGTAGTAGACATCATAGAAGACATGCATACCAGGTCAAAATCGTTTTTCAGAGCTGTTTTCAGGAATACCTCTACTGGAACATCCCTGCCCAGGTCGGTCACTTCATAACCGGATATCTCGAACATCAGCTTGACTAGGTTTTTCCCAATATCATGGACATCTCCTTCAACTACCCCGATAAGTATTTTGCCGCACGCATTCTGTACACTTGAGGTCATGTGGGGCTGAAATATTTCCAGTCCTTTGTACAGGGTTTCGGCACACATTAGCATTTCCGGGATAAAGTAGACCTGTTCTTCGTATAATCGGCCAACTTCCAGCATGCCGGGGATAAGTCCTTCGAAAACAGCCTTGTTGGCATCCAGGCCAAGGTCCAGATACTCATGGCACAAGGCTTCTATGTTTTCCGTATCAAAATCAATTACTGCTTTTTTAAGTGCTTCCAGAAGAGGGCTTTCTTTTTCCTGTGCCATTTAACGGTTCCCCCCTAATTTTATATTTTGATGTTTTCGGCTAATAACTCAGGATAAAAATTTGCGGTTCATTTTAAAGAATTCCACAAAATACAGTAAGAACTTCAGTTCGCCAGGAGTAAGATCCCTGACTGCCAGAAGAATTGCCTCAACCTTGGGGTCGCCAAGAAGGGAAACAATTTCCGGGCTCAGGCTTGACAAAAACTGGGAAGTAGAGTTTGTATCGAGAAGAAAGTACGAGGTTTCCACATCCAGCACTTCAGCAATCCGTTCCAGCGTTTCCAGGGATGGCATGGTAATATTATTTTCAATCTGGCTGATTAAACTGGGTGAGAGGTCTGCGGAACCGGCCAGATCCGCCTGGGACATGGCGCGTTTTTCCCGGAGATCCCTGATTTTATCGCCCAGTTGTATTGAATAGGGGTTTCTCTCAACAAAGTAACGTAAAGTTACATTGAGGGCTGATGAGAGTTTTTCCAGTTGTTCCAGGGTAGGCCTGATCAGGTTTCTTTCTATGTTCTGAATATCCTCAACCGGTATCTGGCTCAGCTCCGCCAGGTCTTCAGTGCTTAAACCGCGGCTTTTCCGGATATTTTTGAGTTTTTCACCGGTGACTGTATTATTTTCCGAATTAGTCATCAGATAGGAGACAGAAATATTTAAAAGCGAACTGATTTTTTTTACCATTATAACCGACGGTTTTTTGATATCACGCTCGACTGCGCTCAGATAGGAAGGAGACACGCCCAGTTTTTCTGCCAACTGGGTAACGGTTAATCCCCTCTCTTTTCGGAATTCTCTGATTTTACTGCCTAAAGACATGACAAAACCCCTTAATCATGATTTTACCGATATGTTATTATTTACGAATTATATTTTTTAAAAAACATTTTAACACAAGATATAACTTTTGGAAAGAAATAAATAAAAGTTTACTGCAATTTTTTCAGCATAGGCACAACTTTGATTAACCAAATAAACCATTTGCGGTTCGATTTCGACCGTTGGGGACAACTATAAAACCGTTGGGCGACACTGTCAGTATGTCCAAAAATATCTTTTCCCAATGTGATTTTGACAGGTTTGCAGGATCTGCAGAAGATATGCAGTCATGGAAGAAAGTTCCTAAAAACCATGAAAATAAAGGGTTTAGGGGCGTTTTTTACAGCCTAATTATGTAGTATAAGTAAAATTATAATGAACCAATAAAACCAGTAAGAGGCGGAAGAAAACCGTTTGGGTGCACAAAATGACTGTTTAAGGAAGTTTAATTAAAAAGGGGAGTTAAAAGAGGTATGATAAAAACAAAAAACCGAGCTAAGGGGTTTTTGTTATCCCCGTATTTAGCATCAGTGAAATATTTATGAACCAAATAATGCTAATTGTTAATTGCGGCCGCTATAAACAAATTGGCAGGTAAAAGGGAGGTGAAACGGTTTTCCGGGTCAGAGTAAGATTTCATATCATTTGGTAGGCAATTGTTTAGAATTCAAAATTCTTCGGAGGAGGTTTTCATTTATGGCAAGTGCAGAAAGAGAAAAAGAGTTGTTTGAAGCATTGAAGCAGGGAGTTATTGATTATGATGAAGATGCGGTAAGGGAGGCAGCCCAGGCTGTTGTTGGTGAGGGTATTGACGCTTACAGGGCTGTATTTGAGGGTCTTGTGGAAGGTATGAATGAGGTTGGCAGACTCTATGAAGAGCAGGAATATTTCGTACCTGAGATATTGATGTGTGCCGATGCTCTGTATGCCGGCCTTGAGATTCTCAAACCTCACATTCAGAAGAAGGATATGGGTGTAAAAGGAACAGTTGTTATGGGCGTAGTACAGGGTGATGTGCACGACATCGGTAAGAATATTGTGAAGATGATGTTTGACGTGGCTGGCTTTGAGGTGCATGACCTGGGGCGTGACGTTCCCCTGGAGAAATTCGTAGAAGAACAGTTAAAGACCGACTCGGATTTACTTTGCTTGTCGGCGATGATGACCACTACTATGGTTGGGATGCCGGAAATCATTAAAAAAGTAAAAGAGAAGAACCCCAAATGCAAGATTATGATCGGTGGAGCTCCGGTTTCTGAAGACCTGGCCGGTAAGTGGGGGGCCGACGGTTTTGCCAAGGATGCCAATAACGCCTTGAAAGAGGCGCTGAACATGGTTAAGGCCTTGAAAGATATGCAATAAAGAATATATCAACAGCCCTGGAGGAGGTATACCAAATGGAGTATAATGTGATATTTCAGCCCTCCGGCCGCCGGGGAAAGGTTGCGGAAGGGAAAACCCTTTTGACAGCATCCCATGAGCTGGGGGTTGATATCGAGGCACCTTGTGGAGCGCATAAGGTATGCGGCAAGTGTAAAGTAAAAATTGAAACCGGATTTTTTGAGAAATTCGGCATAGATTCACAGATGGATCATCTTTCGCCGTTAACCGAAGAAGAGAAGAAATTGCTCAAAGAAGACGAAATTGCCAACAATTATCGCCTGGCCTGTGCTGCTGAGATAAAGGGGGATGTGCTGGTATTTGTCCCGGAAGAAAGCCGCAAAGCAGACCAGGTTGTATTGGATACCGGCAAGGAAAGGACCTTTAAGCTCGATCCGGCAGTGAAAAGCTATTATGTCGAAATGCCGCCGGCCACTCTGGAAGACCACAGGGATGACCTGCGCCGGCTGCAGGACGCTTTGAAGGAACAGTTTGGCCTGGAAAATCTGAGCATAGATTACTTTGTGCTGAGGGAACTGCCCAACATCCTCAGAGACGGCGACTGGAAGGTAACGGCAAGTGTTTTGTATGACCGGGAAATAATTGACGTCAGGCCTGGATTTGTACAAAAATGGTACGGTATTGGCATAGACGTCGGAACAACCACTGTGGCAGCCTACTTGTGCGATCTGAGCACGGGTGAAATGCTTGTCAAGGATGGGATGATGAACCCGCAGGTTCGTTACGGTGAGGATGTACTGTCCCGGATTACGTACGCCATGATGCACGAAGACGGTCGTGAGAAGCTACATCAGGCCATAATTGAAGGGATAAACACCCTGGCTCAGCGGATGACCGAAAAGGTCGGCCTGACGCCCAATGATGTGCTGGAAATTACCTTGGTGTTCAACACGGCGATGCACCACTGCCTGCTGAACCTGGAACCCAAATATATGGGCAGGGCCCCGTTTGCGCCGGCCATCAGCGCTCCATACGATGTTAAAGCCCGCGACCTGGGAATCAAGATCAACAAAGCTGCCAACATTCATGTCTTACCGGTGGAAGCAGGTTTCGTGGGACCTGACAACGTAGCGGTACTGATAGCTGAAGAACCATATAAGCAGGATGATGAAATACGCCTGATTATCGATATCGGTACCAATGGCGAGATTGACCTTGGTAACAGAAAGAAACTGCTGTCAACTTCCTGTGCTACCGGCCCGGCATTGGAGGGTGCGCAGATCAAGTTCGGTATGCGTGCCGCTCCCGGAGCAATTGAAAAAATCAAGATTGATCCGGAAACCTTGGAGTGTACATACAAGGTAATCGGTGACGACAAGTGGCATGGCCGCGGCAGTAAGGGTAATGCCAAGGGTATCTGCGGGTCCGGTATCATCGACATGGTGGCAGAAGTCTTCAAGGCAGGAATCATTAACAAGACCGGCCGTTTTAACACCAAGCTCAAGACAGACCGTATTCGCAAGGATGAAAACGGCAAGCCGGAATATGTCCTGGTATTTGCAGAGGACAGCGGTATTGGCAAAGATATCACGGTGACCCAGGGTGATATCAGGGCTGTACAATTGGCTAAAGCTGCTCTGTATGTTGGAGCAAAGATGCTGATGCGCCACTTGGGTGTTGAGAAGGTGGACCGGGTAACTCTGGCCGGCGCCTTTGGAAGTTTTATCGATAAAGAATCTTCCATGGTTATTGGCATGTTCCCTGACTGTGATCTGGAAAAGGTTCATGCAGTCGGTAATGCCGCCGGTGACGGCGCTCAGGCAGCGCTGCTTGACAAAAACAAGCGGATTGAGGCCCGGGATGTGGCGGCCAGTGTCCAGTTTGTAGAGACAGCGGTCGAACCTGACTTCCAGGAGCGTTTTGCCGAAGCAATGGCTTTTCCACATGCTGTTGATCCATTCCCCAGTATCCAGCATATTCTTGACAGGATTCCCGGATATAAGTAAACAGGTTGTGAAGGGCCTCATTTTAAATGGAGGTGCGAAAATGAAACCTAAAGAGTGTGTACTGACAGCCTTTGAAAACAAGAAACCGGAGAGGGTGCCCGCCATCATTTACGGTGGTGGCGTGTGGACCATGAAGCATACCGGTAACACGTTTGACGGCTTGATTGGGAAGCCCAGAGAGATGGCGGATATGATTATCAGGGTCAATGAGGAAATCCAGTCTGACATGGTGTATGTGGGTTCGGGTTATAACAACGTGCATTTACAGCCTTTTGGCGGGAGGATAAAATACCGTCCTGTCGGCGCTCCTGACCTGGAAGAACCGCTGATCAACAATGATGAAGACCTGGACAGGCTGATTGAAAAATATCCTGATGTCCGCGCCACTCTGGCCAGTGATCCGGTGGTCAATACTATCTGGGAAGCTGCCCGGTACGTACATGAGGCTATCGGCGATGATTACCTGGTATCGGCTACGGCCTGGGGCCCCTTTTCTCTGGCTGCCCAGATGTACGGCGTGGAAAGAATGATGAAGGATATGTTCAAAAAAGGCGATATAGTTGCCCGGACTATCGATTTTGCCACTGAAATTGTCTACTATTTCTATGAGCCTATGATTAAAGAAGGGGCTATAGAGGCAACCGCTGTTGCTGATGCAACAGCGTCCGGTGACCTTGTATCTGCAAGGATGTTCAAGAAATTTGCCCTTCCTGGGCTGCAGAAGTTCCATGGCAAAGTACAAAAATTGGGATGCGCCCGGTTCCTGCACATCTGTGGGGACACGACCAAGAGCCTGGAACTGTTCCCGGAGACGGGAGCTCAGTGTATTGCCATTGACATGAAGGTAGACTTAGCTGTGGCACACGCCAAAATTGGCGACAAGATGTGCATCGGGGGCAACTCTCATCCCGTGTTTGTGTTAAATAACGGCACCAAGGAAGAAATTATTGCATCAGCCAAAGAATGTATCCAGAAGGCAGGCCTTGACGGAGGTTATGTTCTTTTACCCGGATGTGATATTCCGCCCGGAACGCCGGTTGAAAACATTCATGCATATCTGCAAACAGGAAGAGAGTGGAAATACTAACGGTTTATTTAAGATAAAAGGGGAATTGCCGGTTCTCTCTTCAATTCCCCTTTTATCAACTGAAATATTTATGGATGACAACAATTCTGATAAATGAGGTGAAAAAATGTTTAAATTAGAGAAACCACAGAAAGTTTGCCAGATCGGCCATTTTAAAGTTGGCGGACAGTATGGTGAAAATCCCCCACTTCTGATTTCTTCTATGTTCCATAACGGGGACAAAATACTGGAAAGCAGGAAAGAAGGCAAGTGGGACAGGGCCAAAGCAGAGGAATATATAAAAAGGCAGGAAGAACTGGAAGACAAGACAGGTATTCCGGCAATTACCGCTATGGTGGCCAATTCGGCGGAAGAAATGGCCAGGTATGTGGACTGGTTTATCAGTATCAGTGACCGGGCATTTGCAATTGACATGTGGATGGAAAAACCCAGGCTGGAAGCAGCAGAATACATTGCCAAGAAGGGTTTGCAGGATCGTTTGGTTTACAACAGTATTACCCCCTGGGATAAGGACATTCCCGGACAGGTCAAGGCATTGAAGGAAATGGGCATAAAGCATGTGATTGTTCAGGCTTATGATGTTACCGATCCTTCTCCGAACGGCCGATTAACCAGTTTTAATAAGATGATGGAGATGATTGGGGAAGGGACTTTTGAATCCATCCTCATTGACACCTCGGTCATGAATCTGCCGGCCATAGCCTTTTCCGGAGTAGCCAACCGGATTGTTAAAGAAGCTACCGGGTGGCCTTGCGGTGTAGCCAGTTCAAATGGTACGTACATGTGGAAACAGGCCCGTGAACTGTTTGGAACAGACGGTTTTGCGGCTATGAATGCTTCGGGGCAGGGCTGCTCGGCGCTGTTATGGTCCGACTTTATTTTCTACGGCCCCATCGTTGCAGCCCCCAAGATGTTCCCGGCAGTAGTTTCCGGTGCGGTAATGGCAGCCACTATGGGATTCTATGAAACAGGGAAATTACCGTCAAATGAAAATCACCCGCTGTATAAGTTTTTCGGAGACTTTGTTGAGAAGCTGAAGTCGGGAGACCAGCAGGCCCTCCCGGTACATGACTAATATTGGGGGGAAAACTATGAATTCTAAAGAGAGAGTTTTAAAAATTTTAAAGGGCGAAGAAGCTGACAGGCCGGCTTGCTTCAGCGGAATGGGCAATGTTACTACTGCGGGACTTGACCAACTGGGGTACAAATTTGCCACTGTTCATGGTGACGCCAAAAAGCTGGCTGAAACAGCCGCTACTTCCTACCGGCTTTTTGGCTACGAGTGTGCTGTAGTTCCTTATGACCTCTGCGTGGAGGCTGAGGCTATCGGCTGTGTGATGAATCCATATGAGGATGTTTCCAATCTTCTTTATCCGACTATCAAAGAGAAGGTTTGCCATTCGCAAGATGAAATGACAACCTTCCCCATCCCTGACAATATTTCTTCCCGTGGCCGGGTACCGGTAGTATGTGAGGCGATTAAACTGCTCCAGGCAGATATAGGAAACGAAGTGGCTGTAGGCACTTATGTGCTCGGGCCTTTTACCCTGGCAGGGCAACTGATGGACCTTAACGACCTGTTGAAGCTGTCTTTTAAAAAGCCTGACCTGGTTAATGCCACTTTGGACCGGTTGGCTACTGTAATCATTGAAATAGCTAAAGCGTACCATGCGGCTGGAGCGGATTATATTACCGTCAGGGAAATGGGCGCTCCGACTGATGTACTGAGTCCAAAAGTATTTAAAAATGTAATCGCTCCTCACCTGAAGAGAGTCTTTGAAGCGCTGGCCGAAATTAAGTGCCCGGCTGTGCTGCATATGTGCGGTAAGACGAACCCGATTATGTCCATCATGAAGGGGACAGGTGCTCCGGCTATTTCTGTCGAGCAGAGCAACGATCTGTTAATGAGCCGGGATGATATTGGCTGGGACACCCTCCTATTCGGCAATGTGGACGCTTATAATGTTCTTGTTACTGGCAGCCCGGCAGATGTGGAAGCAGCAGTTATCAAGGCTCTCGAAGGCAGTGCTGATGCTATCTGGCCCAGTTGCGATATCTGGCCCACAGCTCCCATGGAAAATATGAAGGCAATGGTGGAAACTACCAAAAAATACGGCGCTGAAAAGTGGGCCCGCAAAAAGAGATAAACAATCTTGGCGTTAACATAAAGTGGAAAAGGGCCGGTCCGGTGACGGGGCGGACCGGTCCCGATTCCACCACCAAATAATAACACAGGTGGGAGGTAGTGCCATAATGAAAGTAAGGGTTTTTTCTGTAATTGCGTTTTTGCTTGTTATTATGCTTCTGAGTGGGTGTTCAGGTCCGAAAAAGAAAGATAACGGTTCTCAGCAGGCTGCTGACAAAAAGGACAATGTTGTATATCTGGTGCAGACAGCTCCCACTAACATGTTGGAACAGCTAAAAGCGGGGGAGATTGACGGCTTTGTGGCCTGGGAACCGTTTTGTACGGTGGCCGCTAAAGCCGGTCAGGGCAAATACTTATTTAAGTCACCGGATGTCTGGCAAAATCATCCGTGTTGTGTGGTTGCTGTAAGTGGTAATTTTCAAGATAAGCAAGCGGTCGAAGCCTTTGTTTGGGCACATATAAAAGCTACCAGGTTTATTAATGATCCCGCTAACAGGGATAAGGTTATTAAATATGCCAGTGAATTCACCGGGAAGAGTCCCGATGTGGCAGAAAAGGCGTTGGCCAATATTACTTATGTTGAATATCCCGCCAAGGAAGAATTTCAGGATTATTATAACAGTTTGGAACAGGGCGGCCTTATCAAAAGGTCGGTGAGTGACCTTGGGTATCAGGACAGAGACAGTTTTTTTGCCGCGTTTTTGCAGGAATCCGTTTATAAGGATGTGGCTGACAGACTGGACAGGAATTCTGATTGGGTACCGGAGCCGGTTGCGGACAATACCAGGCTGAGGGTCGGTTATTTGAATTATGACCTGCATCAGTTAGCCATGTATGTTGCCGAAAAAGAGGGTTACTATGCCAAAGTCGGTCTGCTGCCGGGACGAAACCTGGAAACCAGGGTTTTTCCTAACGGTGTCGCTGTTATGGAAGCTTTTAAGGCAAAAGACATAGATATGGCATACCTGGGGGGAGCTCCGGCCACGCTGAAAAGGATCAATGACAATATTCCCGTCGAGGTGGTTGCCGGGGCTAATAATGAAGGGTCCGGCCTGATTGTCAGAAACGATACGGCCATCAATTCGGTGGCGGACCTGAAGGGCAAAACCATTGCTGTTCCCGGATTGGGCACCGTGCAATTTACTTTATTGGACAAAGCGCTGAAGAATAATGGATTGCGGCCAATAATCAAATAAAAGGATGATATTTCATGGACTGGTTTATTTGCCCGCCGGCAGAAACTGCAAATGTTCAACTGAAAGGTATCTGTTTCCGTAAAAAGATTAATTGGGTTTTCCTAAGAGTCCTGTCAATTATTACTGTGCTGGGACTCTGGCAAGTACTGGTCAGTCTTCGGTTGCTGGAACTGCCGTCGCCATGGGAAACAATAAAGACATTTATATATTTACTTGTATATGGAGACCCGCTTTTTAACAAGACACTGGTGGAGATAGTCTGGTCAAGTTTGCAGATAGTTATCAAGGCGTGTCTGTTAAGTTTCGCGGTAGCGATTCCCCTGGGCATTTTAATGGGAACGGTAACCTGGGTCAGGCAATATGTTGACTCGGTTTTGGAAATGTTAAGGCCTATTCCGCCGCTGGCCTGGATACCGCTGGCATATGTTATTTTTGCCAGAGCAGGCAGTCCTACTGAGTGTGTGCAGGTTTTTGTGGTTTTTATCGGCGCTTTTTTCCCTGTTTTGCTTGATACAATTCACGGGATTAATATGGTCAGCGGTATCTACGTGGAAGCGGCCATGACAATGGGAGCATCCCGGTGGCAGATCCTAACAAGGATAATGTTACCCGGGGCTTTGCCGTCGATATTTAACGGGATCCGTGTCGGCTTTGGTGTTGGCTGGATGTGCATTGTAGCAGCAGAATTTGTTGGGGGTAAACTGGGTATCGGATATTATATCTGGTCTTCATATTCCATCGGGGGCCGGGAAGCTGAAATTATCAGCGGCATAATAGCTATCGGGCTGGTGGGTACGGCTATAAACAGAATGGTTCTCTTCCTGGAAGAGAGGTTGATACAATGGCGTTAGTTTTAAGCGGTGTTACCCACCGGTTTAAAGAAATAAAGATCTTTGAAAAGCTGGATTTGGAAGTGGAGGAGGGTTGTTTTTGTTGCATAGTCGGGCCCAGCGGATGTGGAAAGAGCACACTGCTGAGAATTATTTCCGGGCTATATAAGCCTGTAGAGGGTAGGGTTTTACTGGACAAAGCGCCTCTGTCACTGGAAAAAGGTGAGATTGGATTTGTTTTTCAGGAAGATACCCTTTTTCCGTGGTATACGGTGGAACAAAATATTAAATTTGCCCTCAGGGCCAGGAATATTGACAAAAACTTGTGGGACCGGACCGTTGATTATACTTTGCAGAAAGTCGGTCTTGCTGAATACAGGCATTATTACCCGAAACAACTATCCGGCGGGATGAAGCAACGGGTAGCCATTGCCCGGGTGTTGGCTTATAATCCCAGACTGCTCCTGATGGATGAGCCCTTTGCCTCCCTTGACGCTTTAAACCGGAACAGGCTCCAGGCTGATCTGGTTGATTTATGGCACAGAGAGAAAAAAACAGTTATATTTGTCACCCATAACATAGATGAAGCGGTATTCCTGGCTGAACGGATAGTCGTTATGGGCTCCAAACCGGGGAGGATAAAACAAATCCTTGAACTTGACCTGCCCCGGCCGCGGGACCGAACAGGTGCTGAGTTCTGCCGTCTCAGACGAAGGATCCTGGCCATGATTGAAGGAGCAATGTCTGAAGGCCTTTCTGAATGAGGCGGAGGCTCAATAGAAGGAGGAGGTGAAGTGGAATTACCAAGGACGGCGTTGAGTGGTGGATTAAAAAACTAAAAAATCTAATTTTTGAAAGGAGCGAATTTAAAATTATGAGTGAAGAAAAGAAATTGACTCCGGAAGAAGCTAACAAATACATGGAAGAACAAATGCTTTTTGTACCCAGGATGTTTAAGGTGGCAAATCAAATTAATCCTGAAGCAGGCAAGACTTTTGCTGATTTTTACAACAGTTTGTGGAAAGACGGAGCGCTTAGCCGCAAGGTAAAAGAATTGATTTTCATGGCATGTGCTGTAGCTTATTGTTCCCCCCGATGTATTGTTCATGCATATCCGGCAGCTAAGGCCGGCGCTACTGTAGAGGAAACTTTTGAGGCAGCGGCTATCGGCATGATTGCAGCCGGTTTTGTTCCCGGTGGACCTGGAATACCCTATGCATTTGAGTATGCGGCAAAATGTGTTGAGATAGTTGAAAAGACTCATAAAGGCGAGCCCTGGGAATACCTGCCGAAGCCGAAATGGGACCACGGTGTTTATTAAAATTTTCCAGTCGGGGTCCGGGAGGGGCGTATGCCCCTCCTTACCCGATATACCGTAGTTTTTGACGGAGAATATTCAAAAATTTTGGAAAGAGGGTGCCGGACTATGCTTAATTTTCCGCTGCAACGAAGGGAGCGACATATGAGAACCATAGATTCAGAAAAATTAAAAAGAAAAATTCTTGAGTGGGGAGCGTCTCTTGTTGGGTTCGGGGATGTGAGTATTGGGTTGGCATCCGAATTTCAACATATGCCCAATGCTATTTCTCTGGCAGTAAAACATCCTGTCGGGCGTGGAATATACAGATGCGGGTCAATGACCGCCTATTCTAATCAATATGAGGAAGTTGACAGAACATTGGAATCGGTCCAGAAAAATATTACGGCCTTGCTCAAATCGCAGGGATGGCGGACCTTGGCCATACCTCCCGATTCGGCCAAAATCGACGGGACATTCGTATCCAGGCTTTATCCTTTGTTTCCCCATAAAACTGCTGCCACATGTGCCGGTCTGGGTTGGATTGGCAAGAGCGGGTTGCTGGTTAATCCGATGTTCGGGGCGCGGTTGAGTTGGGCCACTGTGTTAACGGATGCGCCCCTGCAAGTCTGCCGGTCGCCCTATGTGGAAAGTAAGTGCGGAAACTGTTCCCGGTGTGTGAATGCCTGTCCGGCATCTGCTATAAGAAATGCCATCTGGAAACGGGGAGAAAAAGCGGAAGTATTTATTAACGTGAAGGCCTGTTCGGAATATCTGAGTTATACGGCCAGGGTTTTTCAGAAATATATTTGCGGGCTTTGTGTGCTTGCCTGCCCTTTGGGAGGTGGGAAGGGTGAAAGCCGTCAAAACAGTGGTAGAAGCGGGAGCATGCGGTTTTAAAGTACTTATAATGGCAGAACTTGATGAGCAAAAACTGCTCAACCTGAAATTTCACAGCGCATGTAAACCTGTCATGGAATTAAACGGCAAATTTGAGAGTCTGAACTGGAAAAAAGGCGTCTTTGGCAAAATGCTTGATTCATACATATATAAGGTATGTTCTGAACACTTGAAGCATGTGGATTGTCCTGTGCCCAGCGCAATTTTAAAATCTGTCCAGGTATTGGCCGGTGCGGCCGTGGAACAGGAAGTACACATGAAAATCAGGTTTTTTAATCAGGAGTGTGCGGATTCTGAGTAATGTAGAAAGTGCAGGTGGGCAGATGAAAATACAACTGATATGCGGATTCTTGGGAGCAGGGAAAACTACTTTCCTGAAAAAAATGCTCCGGCAGCAGGCCTTTGACACGGTTGTCCTGGTAAACGAATTGGGGGAACTCGGTATCGATGGAGATGTTATTTCTGAAGGAGGCAACTTCAGTGTGGTGGAACTGCCGAGTGGCTGTATCTGTTGTACCCTCAGAAAAAGCATGGTGGATGCGGTTAGAGAGATAATGGAAAAATATGCTCCCGGGCAACTGCTCATTGAGCCCTCGGGAATAGCTTCTCCCTCTTCTGTTATTCTGGCCCTAAAGAATGCTGATTTCCGGGCTGAAATTGAACTGGCGCCGGTAGTGGGGATCATTGATTCTGTGTTCTTTGTTGATGTAGTACTTCCTGGTGATATGGACGATATAGGAGAATTTTTTAAGGATCAGATTTTGAATTCGGATATTATCCTGCTTAACAAGGCAGACCTGGTGGATAAAGAGGATATAAACCGCTGCAAGGAAATGATTTTGTCTGTCAATCCGGCAGCGCTGATTATCCCGACAGTTTACTGCCAGACGGAGCTTCCCGGCATTACAGCAAAAGGTGAAGTTACGCATATACACTTTTCGCCGGATTTTCAGGCGGAGTCTTTTATCTTTCCGGGTGCCATGCATCGTTCCGGGCTGGCATTTCTGTTGGCTGGTCTGGACAGCAAAGAATATGGGGAAATATTCAGGGCCAAAGGAATTGTGAGAACCGAAAAAGGTCTACAGGTATTTGACTGGGTGCATGGGCTGACCAATTTCCGGGAAATAGACAGCATGGGAGAAAACAGGGAAAACAGGCTGGTGTTTATCGGGCGTGAAATTGACCGTGCTAGACTGGAAAAAACCATCAGGGGAAGGTTGGTGCATGGAGATGAATGAACTTTACTATAAACCCTGGATATATTTTTGGATCGTACAGTCTCTGGGCCTGCTGCTGTTTGCATCAGGAATGGCGTATAAAATATCCTTTTACTTTAAAGCCCAAAGAAAATCACTGTATAAAAAGCCTGATTATCTGATCATGTTGAGGGCATTCTTGCGGGAAGTCCTTTTTCAGAAACAGTTGGCGGAAAAAAGTTTCATCCGCTGGTTTGCCCATATGGCCATATTTTACGGATTTATGGGTTTGCTGTTGTTATCAGCAATTGCAGTTGCTCTGGAAACGGTAATTCCCCGGGGTTCCGGTTTAAGTCTTTACATGCTTTACGGGCAGGGGCATAATTATTATAAAGCAGCAGGGGATTTATTTGGCCTGTTCATCTTAACCGGTCTGGTTGTGGCTTTTATCAGGCGTTATATACTCAGGGACAGCCAGTTGGATACAGATTTTTATGATTCAGTAACACTGGTAATCCTCTTTGTACTGGTCCTTACAGGATTTCTGCTGGAGGCGGCCAGAATTGCTCTGGCGGAGCCAACACCTGCACTGCAGTATTCTTTTTTCGGGTATCAGTTGGCCGGATTGTTGCGCGGGATGCCGGGCATTAAGGCTGTGGCAACGGGCTTGTGGGTCTGTCATTCAACGCTGAATGCTCTGTTGTTTGCTTACCTTCCGCACAGCAAACTGCTTCATATAATAAGCAGCCCGCTGGAAATTGTTTTAAATGCTTCCGAGGAAAGAATGAGGAGTGATTTATACTATGGTGACAGTGCAAACACCAAAGCTGCCTCTTGACCAACTGAGCCCAAGACAGTTGATGAGTCTGGATGCCTGCACAAGATGCGGGGAGTGTCAGAAATGGTGTCCGGTGTATACTCTGGAGAATAAGGAAGATGTTACCCCAAGGGCCAAAATGAAATATCTGAAGGATATTTTGCGGAGTCAGTATTCCGGCTTCTTGGGACTGAAATTATTTAAGCCGGAAATAAATCCTGATATTTTTGATAATTTCAGCAGGCGTTTGTATGACTGTTCCTGTTGCAACCAGTGTCACTTTGTCTGCCCGGTAAGGATTGATACCGTTGAGTTATGGGAAAACATCCGGGAAGCAATGTTTGTGTCACGGTTAGGTCCCGCACCGGATTCCAGAACATATTGTGAGACCTTAAAACAGTATGGCAATCCATATAAGAAGGAACAATCGGCCAGGACGGACTGGATTGAGAAAGGACTGGCGAAAGGAACTCTGCTGGCAAGACCTGAGTTTATCCAGGTTAACCTGGCGCCGGTCTTACTGTTCCTGGGCTGCACAGCCAGTTTTGATGAGAAGATCAACCTGGTTTCCCAGCATGCAGCCAATATCCTCAGTTATGCGGGGATTCCGTTCGGTATTCTGGGGCCCGATGAATTCTGCTGCTATGGAAAACTCAGGAGGATCGGGGATCCCGAGTTTCAAAGTCTGGCCCGGGCCAATCTCGAAAAACTCAACACTCTTGGCATAAATACACTGGTGACGGCCTGTGCCGGTTGTTACAAAACTATAAAACAGGACTACAGCAAAATCGGCAGGCAGAATTTTAAGGTCTACCATCTGGCCGAATATATAGATATTTTGCTTGCTGAAGGGAAAATCAGCCTTAATGTCCCTATACCCGGCAAGATAACATATCACGACCCGTGTTTGCTGGGCAGACATAACGGAATATACGAAGCGCCCCGCAGAGTACTGCGGGCCATCCCGCAACTGGAGCTGGTCGAAATGGAGAGGAACCGGCAATATTCCAGATGCTGTGGGGTTGGTGGCGGACTTAAAATGGCGAACCATGACCTTCAGGAAGCAGCTTCCGTTTACCGGATCAGGGAAGCGGAGGCAACGGGAGCAGGTTATCTGACAACTCCGTGCCCGACCTGTTATTCCGGTCTGGCAGGAGGAGCGGAGAAAAATGGTTCGCCGATAAAGCTCTATCATTTTGCCGAGCTTGTTTCCAAAGCCATGGGAATAAAATCTGACTTATAGTGAGGAAATTTTTTAAAAACAAACGGCTGCCGGTATGGGAAGAGTGGCTGATTTATGCCGGGGCTGACGGGGGTTATAGCATTGTTCTTAAACAAACAGAGGTTAACACGAGAGGAACTTCGGATGCTCAGTTTTCTCACCGCGGAAGAAAAAGAACGTTTGAACCAATTGGTAAATGAAATAAACAGGCTTGAAAATTTGGCTGTGGAACGATTCCGCAAACACCTTGAGCAAAACTTCGACCGGGAGTTGATGAATCTGGCCGGCGGGCTTCCTGCAACTAAAAAAAAATTCTGCCGGGCTTTGCGGGACAAACTGGAGGCGCTGCTCAGGCCTTACGGTAAGTTTGCTTTTGCCGTATGGGATTGGGAGTGGAATGAAGCAAAATATGCAGACTTAGTATCCGGATGGGAAAATGTTTATCAGTTTGAAGTAGAAACCGACAGCGATTTTCACTGTACCGTTTTTGCGAATGCGCCAAGGACTGAAGAATGGGCCCAGGAAGTGTTTGACCGATTTTTTTCGATAAAAAGTATCAAACAAAACATTGGCCTTGGTTTGGAAAATGAAATGGCAGAGAAGCTTATTTATATTATTGCCAGGGAATTAATCCCGGTACGGTATGAGACATAAATTATCCGTTCTGCAGGACAGAAGGACAGAATTGTTAGTGTTGCCGGCCGGAAAAGGGGATAGTTTGCATGCTGGTTAAGAGATTTTCAGTGGGGCCGTTGGGAGCAAACTGTTATGTTGTGATCTGTGAAGAGACCGGAAAGGCATTGGTAATAGATCCCGGAGGTGACGCGGGGAAAATACTGGCTTATCTGGACGAACAGAGGCTGCAGGCAAAATATATCATCAACACCCACGGGCATATAGACCATATCGGAGCCGGCCAGGAGCTACAGGAAGGAGCGTGCGCCAGCGGCTTATTCATTCACAGGATGCGGTCATGCTGGAAGACCCGGACCTAAATATTTCTACATATATCAGCGCCCCTGTCAGACAGCGACCGGCAGATTGTTTGATAAATGAAGGCGATGAAATAGAAACAGGCAGCCTGAAATTGAAGGTTATTGGTATATCCCGGGCATGCAGGGGTAACCACTGTCGGGAGAGAGAAAAAGTTTAATCTGTTTTTTTTAAAGAGGTGTTGATATGAAAGTTGGCTTGATCAGATGCAGGCAAACTGAGGACATGTGCCCGGCTACTACAGATTTTCTGGTGATGAAAGATAAAAAATGTGCTTTTGAAAATGTGCAGGAAAATATTGAATTGATCGGAGTCAATACCTGTGGCGGATGTCCGGGTAAAAAAGCTGTGACGAGGGCCGTTGAAATGGTTAAACGCGGAGCAGATACCGTTGTTCTGGCATCATGCATTACCCGGGGCAACCCGATTGGGTTTGCCTGTCCACATGCTAAAACAATAAAAGAAGCGATTGCGAAGAAACTGGGTGATCGGATTAAAATTATTGACTACACCCATTAACCTGATTTTGCATGCGTTCCGCTCAACCCATAATGCCATTGCAGAACAGACCGGTCCATGTGGCTGTAAAAATGATTGTGAACAGCCCTTCCTGAAATAAACCCCTTGACAATAATACCCCGTACCGGTATAATGTATATAACAATATATACCAAATTGAAAAGGAGGGGGTAATATGAGTCAAAATCAGAGTCATCGTGAATGGCACTGGGTTGTAGCCGGAATCGCCCTGGGATTGGTTATTACTTTTGCTTTTGCCACAGGCCACCCGGTCGGAACGGCTACGACTTATGAACGTGTAGCCGGTCATATCCTGGAGTTCATTTCCCCGGAATATGTTGCGAATACTGTTCATTACTATAGGGAAGCAGCTCCGGTCGCAGAGTGGCAGACTTTCTTTGTCTTGGGATTAATAGTTGCCGGTCTCATCGCACGTTTCTTTGTTGTAGGCAAGAAAGCAGAGGATGTTCCCGAAATGTTTGCGCAACATATCAGTCGTAGCCCCGGGAGAAGATACTGGCACGCATTTCTTGGCGGTGTATTTTTACTGTTTGGTTCCCGGCTGGCAGGCGGCTGCACCAGCGGGCTCTTTATGAGCGGTGGCAGCCAGTTAGCCCTGGCTTCTCTGGTTTTTGCTGCCGGAATGTTTGTTTCAGGTGTAATTACAGCCAAGCTTCTCTATAGAGGGAGGGATGTATAATGACGGAATTTGTGAGAACCGGCACACCCTTCAGTGTTTTGTTGTTAGGACTTATTACAGGTATAGCTTTTGGTTTTGTTATCTTTAAAATAGGTGCGTCCCGCTATGATAAGATTCTTAAAATGCTTTTGCTGAAAGATTTTGGTGTGCTCAAGTTTATGATGGTAGCAGTTGCTGTCGGGTCTATCGGTGTTTTCCTGACCGACAGTGTAATCTATATAGCGCCGATGCAGTGGATGAGACTGATTGTCGGCAGCCTGATATTCGGCGTGGGCTTTGCTTTGCTGGGCGGCTGCCCCGGTACAGTAATGGTTTCCCTTGGGGAAGGGAAAAAAGATGCCCTCTATGGAATATTGGGAGGTTTACTGGGCGCCGCGCTGTATGCCCATGTCTACCCTGTAATGGATAAGCTCTTTATTGCTCCGTATAACCTTGGCAAGATGACATTGTACAGCGCCCTGGGAGTCAGCTACGGAGTCGGGTTGATAATCTGGGTGGCAGTATTTGCAGGAGGCGCGTTCCTTATCCACAAGTTATTTGTGCCCGGCGGTAAAAAAGAATCGGCCGGAGTTAATACACAACCTGCCAAAGACGTATAACCAAGAAAGGAGGCTCTTCACCGGGAAGCCTCCTTTCCTGGTTTTAGGGACTTTTGAAATAAGGGGATGACTGGGTAGCTTTGTTGTTAAATGCCGTGGAACTTATTTTGCCGGTTTCTTTTCATGTGGTTCGTGGCATTGGACACAATCCATCTTGCCGCGGGAGTCTTCGATCAAGCCGCCTTTGCCGTGGCAGGCGCCGCATTCCTGGATGGAAGCGGGATCTGCATAAACGGGTGTGATTTCCCCTTTTTCGAGGTATTGGTTTAATATTTCCACGGCCTTGGCAGCGGTATCACCGCTAAGCCGCGCACACCGCTCGGCCCGTTCGGGGCTGAATGATTTCATACCGGAAGCATTGCACCACATAGATACTGAAACATGACATAATGGCGAGGTGCCGATACTTTGGGGCAGAGGCCCTTTAACTTTCGGTCCGTCAAATTTATTGCTTTGATCGGAGGGAAACTTTGCTTTGGTATACCAGCCCATCAATTCATTGACGGCTTTTTCCAGGGCATCGCCTTTTTTGCCGAGTACCAGGTTCATGGCCATGCATGAGCCGTTTAAGGCTCCACACAAAGTAGACCAGTTCATTACGCCGCCTGCTCCGTAATGAGCCATCTCGACCGGGATAACAGTGTATGGAAACCCGACTTCTTTGGCCAATTCTTCCACAATAGTACTGAAGGTTGTTTCCATGCAGTGAGCATCATCACGGTAGTAATTGTCGTGGGCTTTCCTTCTGACCACTTCAGGATCAAGTTTTTTATACGGCCAGGGCAGCTTGGGAATTTTTACGTCTGGACCGTTTTGAGACGCCTGTTCGGATGCGGACTCTTTCGGAGAAGCCGCGCAGCCGGCCAGACTCAGGCCGCTGAAGCCCACCATGGCGCCGGCAGCAAATTTCCCGGCGTTGACGAGGAAACTTCTTCGGGATAGGTTTTCCAGAAACTTGTTTTTGTCAGACATACGACCACCTCCAGTTTTTTTTAACAAGTTACTCTCGTTCCAGCCATGCGCATTGGCTTGTTATATTTTTCACTTTTATTTTAACATATGGAAAAGCTGTTTTTTTTTACTGAAAGAAACTTTGATAAGGATATAAATTACGCTTATGACTGCCTGGCAGAGAAATATGTACGGAAGCCAAAGTTTCGAAACAATGGTATCACCATTACAGGGACCGACAATGACTTTCAAAATGCAAAAGTTAAGCTTATAATTAATAGAAGGGGCTGCCGGTAATGCAGGGGACAAGGATTTGCCGGTATTGAATGTGCATTCGTGAACAAAACCATCAACTGCTTCAGTTGGCTGAACCGCTGAAAAACAGCGAGTATGGCCAGTACTTGTTGGATTTGGTACGGGCAAAAATGGCGACTGGTTCGAAATTTTAGCCTTACTGTTTTTCAAAAAACCGGAAGGAGCTTGTTATGAAAGTACCGTTTAACATACCGGCTGTTACAGGCAAAGAAACTTATTATATTGCAAAGGCCATAGCCAATAATAAACTGTCGGGTGACGGGGAATTTTCCCGCAAGTGCCATGCCTGGTTGACAGAGAATTGTGGTTGTCTGAAGGCTTTACTGACTACATCGTGTACCCATGCGCTGGAAATGAGTGCTATACTGGCCGGCATCCAGCCAGGGGACGAGGTGATCATGCCCTCTTATACCTTTGTTTCCACGGCCAATGCTTTTGTGCTAAGGGGGGCGAAGATTGTTTTTACAGATATACGTCCGGATACGATGAACATGGATGAAAAACTGATTGAAAGGGCTGTAACGGAGCGGACAAAGGCGATTGTACCCGTGCATTATGCAGGTGTAGCCTGTGATATGGATACTATCATGAAAATTGCCGGGAAACACAATTTGCTTGTCATCGAGGATGCGGCCCAGGCGGTAATGAGTACTTATAAGGGAAAGGCTCTTGGCACGATAGGCCATTTAGGGTGCTATAGTTTCCATGATACCAAAAATTATACCTGCGGCGAGGGGGGAGCCCTTCTAATCAATGACCGGCGCTTTGTTGACCGGGCTGAATATATCAGGGAAAAAGGGACAAACCGGTCCAGTTTTTTGCGCGGAGAAGTGGACAAGTATTCCTGGATAGATGTAGGGTCCTCCTACCTGCCCAGTGAGTTAAATGCTGCTTTCCTATATGCGCAGTTGGAAGAAGCTGAGGCCATTAACAGAGACCGCCTGAAAAGCTGGGAACGTTATTATATCGGCTTAAAGCCTTTAAGGGACAGAGGTGCCATTGAACTGCCCCATATTCCGGACGATTGCAGACATAACGCCAGTATCTTTTATATCAAGGTCCGTGACCTGCAGGAACGCACAGAATTCCTGCAGTACCTGAGAAAGCATGGTGTACAAGGAGCTTTTCATTATGTTCCCTTACACAGCTCTGTGGCTGGGGTAAAATTTGGTCTTTTCAGCGGTGCCGATATTTACACTACCAGAGAAAGTGAACGATTGGTACGGCTGCCTTTATATTACAAAATGGAGAGCAGTCAAGTGGATTATGTAATTCAGGTGGTAAGGAGTTTTTTTGATGTTTAGAAAGCTTCCTCTAAACCCCGACCGGTCTGCTGTCAATAATTTCTTCATAATTTCTCTCTTGGTTTTTTATCCTCTTCTGTTTATCTGGCAGGGGCTTGACTTTACCGATACAGGTTATGTTATCACCAATTATCAGTTGATATTCAGCGATCCGTCAAGTGTGGAGGCCAGTTTCAGGATATGGTTAACAGACATACTGGGAGGCATCTGGGGCTATTTTTTCGGTGATACCCTAGGACTTTTGGGTTACCGGATTGCTGCCGTGCTGCTTGTTTATGCCACCCTTTATTGTTCCTTCAAGATATTACAGCCCTATATTGAGCGGCGATACCTGTATTGGGGGCTTTTCTTGGCCCTTATCTTCATTAACAGGTCCGGTTACCTGTTTAATTACAACAGTTTAACGGCTTTCTTTTATGTTTTGGCCGCCTATTTCTTCATAGACGGATTAAAAAGCAGGGAAAATTTAAAGATTTTTGTGGCCGCTTTTGTGCTGGGCCTGAATATATTTATCCGGCTGCCCAACATACTAGGGTTCTTTCTGGTTATAGCTATTTTTTTCTATGGCTATATCAGGCGCGACCCCATTTCCTCTCAGGTAAAGCAGGCGCTTTTTTTCCTGTCGGGGTACATTGCCGCTGTTTTGCTGACGCTTTTGGCCATTTATTTATTGGGACATCTTGACGGTTACATTGCTGCTTTTAAGGGGACCTTTACCATGCTGAAGGACCCTACGGGACACCATAACAGCGATAAACTCATAAATATATTCCTGCGCCATCATAAAACAATGGCCTATGTAATGGGCTGGATCATCCTGGGCCTTACTGCTGTGGCGTTGGTACTGACTGTAACGGCCAAACTTGGCAGCAGGTTGCTCCAATTTGCGGTTATACTTGCTGCCGCTGCCGCTACACTCTATTACTTTTATGATTTCTGCCTGGATTGGGTGAACATGCTTATGATTACGCTGGGGAGTTTGAATCTTGGCCTGGTTTTGCTTTTGTGGCGAGGGAATTTGACCGGGGCGGGACAGCAGGAATTGCGGCCGGTAGCCCTGGTAGCGCTGTTGATTTTGATTTTGGCTCCCCTGGGTTCCAACGTGGCTCTGAGAAATTCCATATACGGCATGTATTTAGCGATTCCACTGGTCTTTGCTTTTTGTGCAAGAATAAAAGAAATAAAAATTAGCACCGGCCCATTAGGGTTAAGGGTAAATAAAAGCGAATTAAACCTGCTCAAAGCGGTGGCCACCCTGCTCTTTGTTTTCTTCACCCTACAGTCTGCCTATTATTATACTTACCGGGATGCCAGCGACAGGTTTAAAATGGCTTACCCGGTGCAGCACGAAAGGCTGAAAGGGGTTTTTACCACCCGGGAGAGGGCCCAAGTAGTCCAGGAACTGCTGGATGAGCTGCCGCATTACGTAAAAGAGGGCGATTATTTACTGGCTTATGAACAAATTTCCCTGGTTTATTTTTTAACCAAAACGAAACCGTATCTGTACAGCGCATGGCCCATGCTGTACGGGCCAGATAAGTTCAGGGAAGCATTGGAAAAGGCGGAAAAGGAAAGACCCTATTTACCTGTTATTGTTAGGGCGAAAGGGAATACGGAAGATTTTGACTGGCCCAAATCGAAATCACCTTTGGTGCAGACCGTTTATCACGTGGAGAACCGTAAAACAATGGAAAGGTTTATCCGGGAAAAGCAGTATAAAACCGTATGGCAGAACAGCTTTTTTGAAATCCTGACGCCTCCGCCGTACAGATGATGCCGCTCTTGGTAAAACAACCGTTGCTCCGAGGCTACACCTTCCTTTAACCACGGAAGGGCGGGCGGGGTTCTCCGCTACCAAGGAGCTTTAAGCTGCAAACCCTGGCCAGGCAGGCAGTGTTCCCGAACTTGATGGCTCATATTATTTTCAAAAGTCAGTAGTTATAAATGCCGCTGTATAGTGAAGTAACCGTTGCTCCGAGGTTACGGGCGGAGATAGTGTAAACTCCGTTCAGTTGAAATCGCTGAACCCGGCCAAATCGTCGTCCTGACTCAATGGCCGGGTTTCCGGCGTCCGTGCCGGAAACAGCGATTTCAAGCCTTCACTGTCGTTAACACTGTCTATCCACCCTCCACCAAGTCGCAACTTATTACTTTACTATACAGCGGCTTTTTGCTACTTCGTAGAACAGTGCAGAGGTATAGCTTTGAAACAGTATTTTTCATCGTCCAGTGGGCCTTCGCCATCTTCAAACATGCGGGAACCCCCAGCCTGTCTGGCTGCGGTTTTGTGGGCGCAGTCGCTCCTTAACGGTAGCCTGCGAACCCTACACCCTTCCGTTGTCAGGTAGATGCTGTACCGGTGAGGCAACCGTTGTTTCGTAGTTGCAGGTAGCCGCTATGGAGGTAAAACAATAAGTTTCAACTTGGCGGAGGGCGGCAAGCCTGTTTTAACAAAAGTGAGGGCGTGAAATCACTGTTTCCGGCCTAATGCTGAAAACCCGGCCGTGAGTCTCGGATGACGATTTGGCCGGGTTTCAGCAATTTCAACTTAACAGAGTTTTTGACTAGGGATTAACGTTTCTGACTAGGGATTAACGCCCTGCTTTACTTCATAACCTTTGGAACCGGCATAAGGTTTAACGGCGCCCATACCGGCTGTCTTGTCATTCCAGCCCATAGTACCGAACTTGAGAACGGTGGCGTCATAGCCGAGCTGGTTGAGCAGCATGGCGGTATAGCTGGCCGTGTGGCCGGTGTAGCAGATAACGACAATCTTCTTATCTTTGGGCAGTTTTTTCAGGTTTTCTTCTTTTGCAATAGCTTTGAAGCCAATGTTAATGGCACCGGGAACATGTCCCTTGGCATAATCTTCGGGGCTCTGGATACTGAGCAGGAAATATTTGCTGGGATCGGCTTTCACGTCTTCCGGGTTAACAGTGGCAGGTTTACCGGAGTTGAGGAAAGCGTTGGTCGCTGCGATGATGATATCCTCTTGTGCTTCATAACCGGTAATTACCTTGGGAAGTTCGTTAACAGTTGCCGCAACGGCCTTAGTCTCTACTTCGTAACCCTTGGAACCGGCGTAAGGCTTAACGGCGCCCATACCGGCAGTCTTATCATTCCAGCCCATGGTACCGAACTTGAGTACAGTGGCGTCGTAACCCAACTGGTTCAGGAACATAGCGGTATAGCTGGCCGTGTGGCCGGTGTAGCAGATAACGACAATTTTTTTGTTTTTCGGCAGTTTAGCCAGGTTTTCCTTTTTGGCTATCTGCTTAAAAGGAATGTTAATAGCGCCGGGCACGTGTCCCTTGGCATAGTCTTCAGCGCTCTGGATACTTAAAAGGAAGTACTTGTTAGGATTAGCCTTAACGTCCTCCGGGTTAACGGTTGCCACAAAGTTGGCAGCATTTAAGAACTTATCGGCAGCGGCGGCAATTACTGCAAAGTCATTGCTGGTGTTTACTTCATATCCTTTGGAACCGGGGTAAGGCTTCACAGTACCTAAACCTGCGGTCTTATCGTTCCAGCCGGCAGTACCGTATTTGAGAACGGTAGCATCATAACCAAGCTGGTTGAGCAGCATGGCGGTGTAGCTGGCCGTATGACCGGTATAGCAAATAACTACAATCTTCTTATCTTTGGGCAGTTTTTTCAGGTTTTCTTCCTTGGCGATTGCTTTGAAAGGAATATTGATAGCGCCGGGCACGTGCCCCTTGGCGTAATCTTCAGCGCTCTGGATGCTGAGCAGGAAGTAGCTCTTGTCGCCTTTCTTGATGGCGTCGTAAAGGGCTTCCGGACTAATGGTTGCAGCTTTGCCGGAATTAAGGAATGTATCAGTGGCGTTGATGATTATGTCATCTACGGAAGATGTACTTGTTTTTGTTGCCGGCAGTTCATTGGTTGTTGCAGCAACAGGAGTTGTTTCTACCTCGTAACCCTTGGAACCGGGGTAAAGTGCAACGGTACCCATCCCGGCAGTCTTGTCATTCCAGCCTTCGGTACCGTACTTGAGAACGGTGGCGTTGTAGCCGAGCTGATTTAAAAACATAGCGGTATAGCTAGCGGTATGGCCGGTGTAGCAGATAACCACAATCTTCTTATCTTTGGGTAGTTTAGCCAGATTTTCCTTTTTGGCTATTTCCTTAAAAGGAATGTTAATGGCGCCGGGTACGTGTCCTTTGGCGTAATCTTCACGGCTTTGGATGCTGAGCAGGAAGTAGCTCTTATCTCCTTTTTTGATGGCGTCGTAAAGGGTTTCCGGGTTAATGGTTGCCGCAAAGGTTTCCGCATTCAGGGCTTTGTCAGCGGCTTTGGCGATCAGGGCAAAATCAGTAGGCCTGTCAAAGGTTATTGGAATAGACTGGGTAGCCGGGTCCCAACTGACAGTAGCGCCTAAGTTTTCCGCTACAAACCTGGCAGGAAGCATTGTCCGACCGTTTATAATTTGCGGCGCAACATCAGTGTTTTTGCTGGCTCCATTGACAATGGTAGCCGTTTTGCCAATCCATAGTTCAACGGTCTTGTCCAGTACCTTGACAGTAACCTTTTGTTCGGCGGCTGCCCATTCAACTGTGCCGCCCATGGTTTCGACAATTGCTCTAATTGGTACAAGCGTTCTCCCTTTAACAATAACGGGTTTTGTACCCCTGCCCGGGTCAACTTCCTGAGCGGCATTGCCCACAGTAAATTTTGGGTCGCCGATTTTCAGTACCATGGTTTTCGTTTCTGCAAAGGCAGGCGCTGCCAAAGTCAGACACAATACCAGAGTTAATGCCAGGAAAATGGCGCTGTAGCGTTTTTTCATCTTTCATCCCTCCGTTTTTTAATTGATTTTTAAAACAGGTAGTTTTTCCCTTTTCCCGTTTACCACCTCCGGGTTGGCAACTTTTAGCATTCGACAATTATAAATATTATTAGTAACTGCAGGAAAAATTTCCTGCCAGTTAATTAAAGTTGTAATTTTCAATAAATTACAGGAATATTCCTTGGTCAGAATGAGATCTATTTTATATAAAATGGATAACGACAGTGATTTCAAGCTACCAGACAAAACTTTCCTAAATATTTAATTTCTTAGTATATTAGTAATAGGAATTACTCACAAATCAGGAAAACAAATTAATTATTTTTAAACTTAAAAGGAATTACGTGATTTTTTGTTGAAATACAGTGGATATTGGCTGAGGACCGGGCTAAAACAACGGGAATTTTTAGGCAGGAGCAGGTTTTGTTATGGAAGTCACATACTCTGTGGTCATTCCTGTATACAACGCAAAAAAAACTTTGCCGGAATTGCTGCAGTTGTTGGGAACATTTTTCGAGGATAAATTGAGGAAGTCTTATGAAATCATCCTTGTAGATGATTACAGCCTCGATAATTCGTGGGCTAAAATTTTGGAATTGGCGGCCCGGGACTCCCGGATAAAAGCGGTTAAACTTGCCGGGAACTTCGGACAGCATAATGCTATTGTATGCGGTCTGCATTACTGTCGCGGGGAGTATGTCATTACCATGGATGACGACCTTCAACACAATCCCGACGATATTTTAAAACTTATTAATAAAATGGAGGAAACCAGAGCAGATGCAGTTATAGCAAAGCTGACGGAGAAAAAGCATGGTTGGTTGAAACGTCTGGCCAGCGACTTAAACAGGAAATTAGCGGAAATTGCCATAAACAAGCCAAAAGGACTTTACCTGTCTTCTTTCCGTTTAATTAAGAGGCAGGTTGTTGACGGGATGCTGGAAATAGATTTTCCATACCCCTATATACCGGCGCTTATATTTCGGGTAACTGCCAATGTGGTCAACGCCGATGTGGAACACCGGCCGCGAAAATACGGAGCCAGCAATTATTCCGCGTATAAGATGTTTAAACTTGCCGGACAATTGACCATTAACAACCGGTTGATTATGAAACTGATAAGAAAGGATAAACCGGCCTATATAGTGGAAAAAGTGATAAACTTGTAATGTCGCATTATTTTAAGGAGGAAAACTATTTGGGCAAAAAAGTTCTGGTACTGGGTGGAGGGTTGTTGCAAATTCCCCTGATCCTGAAAGCCAGGGAGCAAGGGTATCAGGTATATCTTTCTGACTATTACCCTGACCCGCCCGGGAAAAAATACAGCCATACCGCCAGGCAAATAAGTACTTTTTCCGTTGAGGACAACTATAGGTATGCCCTGGAAGAAAACATTGACTACATTATGACCATCGGCACAGACCAACCGGTATATACTGCGGCGGCTGTTTCGGAACGACTTGGGTTACCTTTTCCCATCACGGAAGAACAGGGGAAAAGCGTAACCAATAAACTTTATATGAAAGCAAAAATGGCTGAACACGGGATTCCCACACCAAGTTTTAAAGTGTTTGCAAGGTTTTCCGAATTTTCGCCGGACGGTTTGCGATACCCGCTGGTGATGAAACCTGTAGACAGTCAGGGCCAGCGGGGGATATTTGTTCTCGAAGGAAGAGAAGACCGGGCAGAGCTAAAAGAGAAGTTCGCTCTTGCCCGGCAGTTCAGCCTGACCAAAACGGTGATTGTGGAGGAGTTTTATCCCGGTGATGAGATTACGGTAAATTGCTGGGTTAAAGATGGACAGGCTTTTAATTTGTTAATTACCGACCGGCTGCATTTTGACGACAGCATTGCTTTGGGTGTCTGTAAGCAACAGCGTTATCCATCCAGAAGAGCCCGTGGACGGCAAAAAGAAATTGACGGCATTGTGCAGAACCTGGTTAATGCTTTTGGAATTAAAGACGGGCCTTTATATATTCAAATGGTAGTTGGCACTGAGGGAAGTAAAATAATTGAATTTGGTTACCGGATAGGAGGTGGGTTTGAATCGGAAACTATTCCCCAGGTAACAGGAGTTGATATTCTTGATTTATATTTCACCCTGGTCACCGAGGGGAAAAATTTATTCGAACCAGGGCAGGTCAGGGAGAAAGCCAGGTTAGGTTCAATTTTCTTTATGTTTGCACAGCCCGGGGTGGTTGAGAAGATTTCAGTTCCACAGGATTTTGCCGGCTATCATGGCCGGATATTTGTAAAAGAGGGAAAACAAATCGCCAAAATAGAAAACGCTACTTCCAGGGTGGGCTGTTTTGATTTTTATACCGATAACCCGGAGGAGTATTACCGGTTCATAAAAAGGTTTGATGCGGAGTTAGCCTTTTATGATAAAAATAACAGAGACCTTCTAATTCACAATATATGGGAGTAAGGACCATGTCCCGTCAAAATAAGCAGGGTTATTATTTAATATTGCTGCCTTTGTTCCTCATGGTATTTGGGCAGATTATGTCAAAAATGGGTTCGTCTTATGAGTCCCTGTTTAATGTATTTGTGGTTTTGGGCTACGCAGCTCTCTTGCTCAGGGGCCTGGTGTGGCTTTTCATCCTGAAAAGACTGCCTGTATCTTTCGCTTACCCGATGATGAGCCTTTCTTTTGTATTAATTCTGGTAGCTTCGTATTTTGTTTTCGGGGAAACAATTACTTTGTATAAACTTCTGGGCAGTTTACTTATCATTGCCGGTGTTATTTTTACTTCATTAGGCGGGTTTAAGGGAGAAGGGTCTTAAATGGGCTATGTCTATATTGCTTTTATGGTCCTGGCTACTACAGCCGGGCAGCTTTTGCTGAAAAAAGGCGCCGACAAAATTCAATGGCAGGGCAACATGGCAGCCGTTGCCAGGACGCTTTTCAACAGGTTTACTGTGCCGGCTGTTTTATTGGTGCTGATTACCCCGGTTTTTTACATCCTGGCCCTCAGGGAACTGGAGCTTTCGATAGCTTTCGCCTTTACCGGGCTGAACTACCTTTTGGTCAGCCTGGGCGGGAAAATCTTTTTCGGAGAAAAACTTACCAGGTTTCACTATCTTGGGATAGCCTGCATATGCCTCGGTTTGAGCATCATCCAACTTTGACTGTTGAAGACTAAAAAGTTGAGTTAAGATTTTACAGGGAGGCGATAGAAATTGAAAAAAATAACCGGATTTTTGATAGCGCTGCTCTTGATATTGTCCGTACTCTTTGTTGCGGGATGTACGACCTCCAAAAGGAGCCAAAATCAGGCAGCCGGCTATTCGGGCGAAAAAATTCGCATTGCTATACAATATGGCCTTGGCTATGCGCCGGTGCAAATTGTGAAGGAAAAGAAACTGATTGAAAAGTACCTGCCGGGGGCTCAGGTGGAATGGAAACAGATGGGTGGGGAAATGATCAGAGAGGCTATGGTTTCCGGCGACCTGGATATTGGGTTTACGGGGCAGACGCCCTTCTGGATAGCATGGGATAAAGGCGCTGACTGGAAGATATGTACAGCCCTCGGGACTGCGCCCCTGGGTCTGGTGACCTACCGCGAGGATTTAAAGTCATTAAAGGACTTTAAGATAGGAGATAAGATAGCGACCCCCTATTCCGGCAGTATTCAACATATGCTGTTGGCCATGGCCGCGGAAAAGGAACTGGGCAACCCCAAAGCCATGGACAAAAACCTGGTGTCTATGCAGCACCCTGATGCAGCTACTGCCGTGGTAAGCAAAAGGGCTATTGCCGCCCATTTTTCTGCTCCGCCGTACTTGTATGAGGAGTTAGATACACCGGGAGTGGAACTTGTTTTAAACGGGGAAGATGCCTTTGGCGGCGAGTTTGGTTTTTTGGTGGGTTCGGCAACCAGGGATTTTCATGATAACCATCCTACGGCTTATGCGGCCTTTGTCATGGCCATGGATGAGGCAATTACCTTCATTAATAACAGTCCCGAGGAAGCAGCCAAGATCCTGGCCCCTAGCTACAAGATGCCGGCGGAGAAAGTGGAAAAATATCTTACCTGGCCGGGCACCAACTATACTTCCACTCCGTACGGGTTATTGGGATTTGCCGAGTTTATGAAAAAAGCGGGATATATCAGTAAGGTGCCCAAAAGTTTGGATGAAGTTTGCTGGGAGAATGTTACAGCAGCCATCGGCAAAAAGTCTGGCGGCTTATCTCCTGTAGAAAAGGCTCAATATCGGGACAGCAACAAAAATAATAAGAGGTAGTAATAGCATGAGGGAAATTTTTCGGAAAAGGATATTATTTATCATCATTTTGTTAGGATTGTGGGAAGCAACGGCTCTTACGGGCATATTTCCCCGGATGATGTTCCCTACCCTGGGCAGCATCTGGCAGGCCTTTAAAAGCGGGATTTTCGGTGGGGAATTAATTGATAACGCAAGTTTTTCCTTGTATTTAATTATCATAGGTCTGGTCATCTCCGTGTTCCTGACTATAATTTTATCTACTGTGGCGATAATGTCCAGGACCTTTGATGACTTCATTAATACGGCAGTGGCGGTAATGGACCCTTTGCCCGGTATCGCCCTTCTCCCCTTGGCCATTCTATGGTTTGGAACGGGGCAAAAGGCTATAATATTTATTATTGTCCATTCTACATTATGGCCTATGATATTAAATACAGTTACCGGTTTTAAAACAGTACCCCCCATTTATAAAGAAGTGGGAGAAAATATCGGCCTGCGAGGGCCCAGGTTGGTGCTGGGCATTATGGTACCGGCTGCCTTTCCCTACCTTTTGACAGGGGTTAAAATTGGGTGGTCTAGAGCATGGCGGGCTTTGATAGCGGCGGAAATGGTTTTCGGTACGGCCGGTGTCAGCGGCGGCCTTGGCTGGTACATATATCAGCAGAGGTATCTGATGGATATTTCAGGCGTATTTGCTGCGTTAGTGGTAATAGTAATAATCGGTATACTTGTTGAAGATTTGTTATTCGGCTATATTGAAAAGAAAACCATCAAACGATGGGGAATGACGGTGTGAGGTTGAGATATGGCAGTAAATCATTTGGAAATAAAAAACGTGACAAAAGTATATACCAACAGGCAGCAACAGATAGTGGCCCTGGATAAAATAAGTTTTGAAATTGATGAGGGGGAATTATTGTGTATTTTGGGGCCCTCGGGATGCGGCAAATCAACACTTTTACGGTGTATTGCCGGTTTCGAACAGGTGACAGAAGGGGAAATACTGGTTGGCGGTCGGCCCGTGGATAAACCGGGGCCGGACCGAACCATGGTATTTCAGGGCTTCGACCAATTGCTCCCGTGGAAAACGGTGCTGGAAAACGTGGAATACCCATTAAGGGTAAACAAACTGGGTTCTCCTACGGAACGAAGGGAACGGGCGGCAGAATTTCTGGAACTTGTAGGGCTCAGTGAATTTAAAGATAACTATCCGCACCAGTTGTCAGGGGGCATGAAGCAGCGGGTCGCCATTGCCCGGGCGTTGGCTCTAAAACCAAAAGTATTGTTGATGGATGAGCCCTTTGCCAGCCTGGATGCGCAAACCAGGACTGTCTTGCAGACAGAATTAATCGGTATCTGGGAAAAATTCCGTCCCACCATAATTTTTATTACCCATAATATTCAGGAAGCAATTATTCTTGGCAGTAAGATAGCCGTGATGAGCAAGCGTCCCGGTACTATTAAAAAAATTATTACCAACCAACTGGGCAGACCGCGATTTGTGGGCTACCCCGGTTTTGACGAAATGTGGCAGGAACTCCATGCCCTGCTGGATTATAATCGCATCATGCCTTCGGCATAACAAACTAAGGCTGTAAGGTTTTGCACCTTGCAGCCTTTCAGTTTCCCGGTAATGAGCAATATTACCATCCATGATGGCGCTATAATGTAATACTATGACCGGGTAGTCGGTGCAGGTGCTATAATAAACAGAGGGAAATTGTTAATTTGTTTGCGAAAGAGGTCATTTCTTATGTACCTTTCCCAATTGGAACTGCTATGTGAAGTGGTAAGGGTAAAAAGTTTTTCCAAAGCCGCAAAGCTTCTTAACCTGGGAGAGTTTTTCCTGAGGAATCAAATAGCTGCCGTAGAGAACTACTATGGCGTTCAGATATTTGAACGGGATACCGGCGAGGTTGTTTTGACTGAAATAGGAGAGGAAGTAGTCCGCCATGCCAGGGAAATCATAAAAATGCATAATGCCCTGGAAAAGAAGATAGACAGCTACCAGGAAGCTGAGAATAATAGAATAATTATCGGTGCAAGCCATACGGTGAGCAATTATGTGCTGCCCTGCATTTTATGGAATTTTCAGGAAAAGTACCCGTTAACCCGGGTAGACATGCAGGTCCATCATTCCCAAACAGTATTGTCCTTATTAAAAAAGGGTAAAATTCACCTGGCTGTTGTGGAAGAGGATGCGGTAATTGAAGACATGGACAAATACGTTATTTACCCTGTTTCTGATGATGAACTATTGGTTATAGCTCCTTATGAACTGCCGTGGATCGGAAAAAATTCAATCAGTTGGGAAGAATTGAGCAAGGCCGCGCTGATTGTTCCCTGTGAGGGTTCCGGAATAAGGAGGGTCTTCGAAAATACACTGAATTCTAAAGGGATTGCTTTAAATCAGTTAGTGGTGAAAAAAGAAGTGGACAGTATGAACGCACTCAAGATGGCAGTGGAAGCGGGAGTAGGTTTAGCCATATGTACCAGGATAGCTGTGGGGAAAGAAATCCATACCCGCCGGCTGCATCCCCTGAGGATAGAAGGAGAGGCCATTAAATTTCATTATGTTTTGATTTATCGTGATGATTCGGTTTTGAACAGCGCCGGCAAGAGGTTTATCCGGATGTTGATGGATTCGGGCAGTCCCCCTTCCTGCCGGTTATCTGGTTCGCATAAAGAAATATTTTAGGACCATGCTTCCGGCCAGGGCGCCGAAGAATAAAAATATTCCAGCAATCCATCCGTGCAGCGATTGTGAGGCGATACCGCCAACTACTGCTCCGATGTTGCAGCCGGCTGCCAGTCTGGCGCCGTAGCCCATCAAAATTCCGCCGGTTAAACCCAATACAAGCTGGCGATATCCTCGGGGCAGCTTAATACGAAACTGAGCAGCCAGGGCAGAAGCAAAAAGGACCCCGGTGATTACGCCCAGATTAAGAATTGTTTCTTCACTAAAAAACGGATGTTTGGACAGGAAATTATAATCGGCTTCTTTTAAATAATCAACCCATTTTTCGGGATGCCCTCCCAGGAGAGCCCATATGCGCATTCCCCAGTCGGTGATGGTGCTGGTAACCCCCCAGGGTTTGTAAATAGCTGTAAGCAGGATATTTAATAAAGCCAGCAGTATGCCGCCGACCCAATCAGGCCAGAAGCTCCCGAGCAGCCATTTTAAATCGAATTGTTTACTTTTCATAGTAGCTCACTACCTAACAAGTGGGTTTTTGTTATTTCTTGGTAATAGTAACCAACCAAATTCCTTGGCCGGTTTCGTCAAGCTCATAATTATGTCCCTGGTCTTCGCACCATTTTATTATGTTGCGGACGCTTTGGTTGAAATCAACTTCTATTAGCAGTACGTCGCCTGAATTCATTTGTTCCAATTCGGCCTGGGTCTTAAACAGGGGGAAAGGACAGACTTCGCCCAGCAGGTCTAACTTTTTTTGCGCCATTTTTGCCACTCCTTTGCCGTGAAAAACTTCTTCTCCAATATTAAGGTTATAAAATAAATGGAAGTTAGAATTATTATTGCCGCCAGTATGCTGTTTATCCAGCCAAAAACATCAGGCAAAAACACTGGCTCATGGGTAATAAAATTTCTTTTCCACCAGGAGAAATGGTATGCGCCGAAGGTAGAACCAACCATTACGGCTATAAGCACGGGAATAAAAATTATAAAACCTTCGCCAATTCTCTGCAAACTGCCGGCGGCACAGCCACCGGCCAGGACCATACCCAGGCCAAAAAGAAAACCGCCGACGACTGTATGCAATCCGAAGGAATGGAACCGGCCGGGAATGACCTGACCGTGGAAATGAGCGTGAGCCTGCAGCAGACTGATACCGGCCAGGGAAATAATGATCATGAGAATTACAGCCCTGGCCAAACTGTAATTGCGAAAAAGGAAAAGGTTTTGGTACGCGGCGGCGAAGCATATTCCGGAGCGGTACAATACAAAGCCCAGGGCTATTCCAATCAACCACAGATAAACAAGCTTGGGCTGGACAAAATATAACTTTATGCCGAAAACTAAAATCGCCAAACCGGTTGCCAAAGCTAATTTTGATTGTGAAAACCGTTTCAAGTAAGCCACCTCCAAAAAATTGAGGAAAGGGTAGCTTTTTATAAATTAGCTTTTTGGGTACAAATATCCTCTTTTTTGTCGAAATATGACGAAAATATTTATCAGCAACTTTGATGGGGGTATAAAGTAATACTATAGCATCTGTCCAATAAACAGTGTTATAATTAAAGCGAGAATTAATAAATATTATTATGGGTTTCGTAAAGATTTTCCGCTTATACTAAATTTTACTCTAAAAATAATGATAAGGGGGATAATTATGTTGGAGCAGAAAGAAAAAGAACAAGTGCATGAGAACGAGAAAGTTGTCACAAGGAGGAAGTTTTTACTTACAGCCGGTGCGTTGGCTACAGGGCTTATTGCCACCGGTATTACCGGCTGCAGCACATCGGAGCCGGCGAAAACTGCCGCTACCGGCAATACTGATGCTGCCGAAACCAAGACAAACACCAACGGTCCGGCCCCGGCGCTGCCCTGGAAGTACAAGAAGATCGATGTTGATAAGGTAAGGAAAAGGGGTTACGAAAACTATTTCAAATATGGCTGCATGTATGCCGCAGCTTCCGCACTGCTCACCACTTTGGCTGAAGATAACGGGACTCCCTGGGATACCATTCCGCTGGATATGTTCCAGTACGGAGCGGCTGGCGCATACGGTTGGGGAACTCTGTGCGGTGCGCTCAATGGTTCTCTGGCTGTTATCAACCTGGCATCTGCCAAACACGCTGAAATCGGAAACGAATTAATCGGCTGGTATACCAAGTTCCCATTTCCGTCCAATAAACATGAGGCATACTGCCATTTCAAAAATCAGGTTACTACCGTATCTGATTCTCCTCTTTGCCATGTTTCTGTCAGCAAATGGGCCGCTGCGGCCGGCGCCAGGATTAACGAGAAGGCGAAAAAAGACCGCTGCGCCAAACTGTCCGGCGATACTGCGGCGCGGGCAGCGGAATTATTAAACGAAGCCCTCGAAAAAGGCGCTATTGTGGCCACATACAAGGTTCCTGATGAGTTTTCACATTGTATGTCCTGTCACCAGAGTGAAAAGAGCTTGCTGGACAACGAACAAGGAAAGATGGATTGTTTGTACTGCCATGGCGATCATACCAAGACCGGTAAGAAACAGTAATCGGCGAAAAATTTTGCATTTGTGTTGATGTTGAGATAAAGACCAATTTGTGGCAGAGGGGGGATAGCGTGTGGATAACCCGAAAAAGCTCCGGCTTATCATTATAATTGCGGCCGTTGTTATAGCGGCAGTAAGCATAGGAGCAGTTGAGTATACTTCACAGACGGGGTTTTGCAATAGCTGTCATGAGATGAATGAAACTTATGCCGGCTGGCAGACCGGGATCCATAGTGGAGAGCACTGTTACGGATGTCATACTGACGAAGGAATCATTGCTAAAGCAAAAGTTAAGGTTAACGGTCTGCGCGAAGTGTACATCCACTTAACTGAGGAAGTAAACATGGACAAAGTAGTTGCCGATGTTCCTGACCGCAGGTGCGCTAAGTGCCATGACTTTACAGGTGATAAGTACAAAAATACTGTGCCGGGACAAAGAATCGCAGCATTCCATGCCCAGCACAAGGAGTATAAGTTTGATTGTTTAACCTGCCACAGAACGGTGGGGCATACCAAAGAGGGCTTCGTTGGATTTATTGATTCCTGTAAAGCCTGTCATTTAGCCCAAAAAACAGCCAGTAAATAAGTAGGTAGGAAAATAGGAGGGCATATTATTCTTCCGCTCAACGGACGAAATCTCCTCCGGCAGCCGCTCCCACTGTGTGGATTGCGGGCCGGAGGACGATTTTAGTTTCCGCTCCAGAATAATATGCCCTCTTGATGTGAGGTTTGCCGGGCAAACCAACCTTTGCACCCCCGAGCGCAGCGAGAGGGGTTTTTTGAATATTTGTCAGAACCACGGAGTACACAGAGGACACGGAGAATTAATTGGAAAAGCTCTGTGCTCTCTGGGCCCTCTGTGGTGATTTTTTTTAAACCGTAAATTGCGGTAAAAAGAACATTTTAGTGTAACGAACTCTCTGTGGCAAACGGTTTTCGCCCGTAGCTTTGAAGCAAGTGATGATTCATCGTTGCGGCGGTAACCGATTGTATATCTTTGTCTCTTAGTCTATAATAAAAGTAATATTTAATTATAAAGGGGTTTTATTATGAACCTGAGCCAGTTCGAATTGCTTTGCGAGGTTGCCCGGGTCAAGAGTTTTTCCAAAGCGGCCAAGCTCCTGCACTTAAGCCAGCCGGCAGTCAGCGCCCAGATTAACTCTATTGAAGACTTTTACGGCACCCAGCTTTTTGAACGGAGCAGCAGCGGTGTTACCCTGACGGAAGCGGGAAAAATCGTTTATAGTTATGCCAAGGAAATTCTGAAACTGCACGAAGCGTTGGAAAAAGAAGTTGATGCTCTGTTAAGAACGGAAAACCAGAAGCTGGTCATCGGGGCCAGTTCTAATGTGGGTAATTATGCTTTACCCTGTACTATCTGGACTTTTAAGGAAAAATATCCTTCAGCTGAAATTCAGCAGGTGGTAAATAATACGGACACTATACTGAACATGTTAAAAAACGATCAAATAGACATAGCTATTCTGGAAGAACCCATGTCCAATTTTACAGACGATTTCGTTACCCGGACGGTTTCCAACGATGAATTGCTGGTCATTGCTCCTCCCCGTGAGCCCTGGATAAACCGTACCACGATCACGCTACATGAATTGAAAAAGGCGCCGTTAATTATGCGGGAGAAAGGTTCCGGCATCCGGCGTATTTTTGAGGAAGCGCTGGCTTCCTGGGGGCTGAAGCTGGACGAATTTAACGTAAAAGCGGAAATGAGCAGTATCAATGCCATTAAATCCACCGTTGAGGCCGGACTTGGTTTGTCCATCAGCAGCCGCATTGCCTGCCGGACAGCTATTCGGGCCGGGTTGATTCACCCGCTGACCATTGAGGGCAAATCCATTAAGATTAATTACCAGTTAGTGTTTAAGACGAAGAAACCCTTTAATATAACAGGTAAGAGGTTTATCCGGTTTCTGGCCGGGCCCGGTGACCCGCTGTTCTGCTAGCTGTTTTTTGGTTTGTAGTCCCAAGCGGAAATATGGTAAAATTAAGTCGGTGTTACGAATTCCGTGTCTTACGGGGTGAAAATATGAGCAACTTTTTCGCGGTGGGCCTGGCAGTTGTTATTGGAGCTTTGACCTCCATTCAATCAGCCGTTAATTCTGAATTGGGCAAATACATTGGCGGTGTGGCGGCTGCCCTGGTTAGCTTTACCGTTGGGACAACTACTTTGGTTGTTTTTTATCTGTTTTCGGGTGAAGGAGGCTTAAAAGGCGTAACCAGGGTTGCCCCCTACCTGCTTATTGGCGGTATGTTCGGAGCTATGTTTGTTTTTGGTATGATAAAATTGGTTCCACGTATCGGGGTAAGCAGCGCTTCAGCCGGAGTTATTGCCGGGCAGTTGCTGTTGGCTATGGCGATAGACCACTTTGGCTGGTTCGGCGTGGCCAAACATAGCCTGAATTGGGTGCGTGGTATGGGCGCCCTGCTCCTGCTCCTTGGTGTAAGACTTATGAGCAAGTAGGTTAACGAGTTGGTGAAATGTAAATGAATATCACGTCTTATTTTCTACAATACGGTGCTTTGGGTTTGTTTTTGGTTTCATTTGCGGAATCATCTTTTTTTCCTGTACCTCCGGATGTGCTCTTAATACCGCTGGCGATAAAAAATCCATCTTCAGCTTTGCTCCTGGCTTTGATCACCACTGTGGCTTCGGTGGCGGGAGCCGTATTCGGCTATTTCATCGGTTGGCGGGCGGGGCGGCCTGTTCTGGATAGGTTTGTTTCCGGGGCCAGAATACATAAGGTTGAGGAGATGTTTGGAAAATACGGCGGCTGGGCAGTGGCTATTTCGGCTTTTACCCCCATACCCTTTAAAGTCTTTACCATTGCTTCTGGAGTGTTTAAGGTAAATAAGAATACATTTTTATTGGCTTCCTTGTTGGGCCGCGGCGCCCGGTTTTTTTTGGAGGGACTTATTATTATGCTGTTGGGCCGGGCAGCGGAACAATTCCTGAACAAGTACCTTGGTGCGGGGACACTGGTTGTGGCTGCAGTAGTTCTGCTTATTTATCTGCTTTACAAAGTTAGGCATCAAGGTGTACCGGCCGGCGGTATTTTTGCTGTCTGGACAAAGAAAATAGAATTACTGATTGAAAAGAAATTGAGCCCGCTAGGGGAATTTGGAACATATCTTGTTTCCGGAAGCATCCTGGCGGCCATGTCTCTTTTAATCTTTGCTAAACTGGCTGAAGACCTGATATTTAACGAGTTAAGACTCTTCGACACTGTAGTGACGAACTTTATCACCGGTTTGAGCAGCCCGGCCCTCACTGAAACTATGAAATTAATTACCAATTTTGGCTCAGCAGGAGTTTTGGCGATAATTGCTTTGCTGGTTGTATTTATTTTGATCAGACAGAAAAAACATTATTGGGATTCTGCTATGGTGGTTATATCACTTTTGGGCGGGTGGCTACTCAATGAAGCTCTGAAGATGATTTTTCAAAGGCCCAGGCCGGAACTTACTCCGTTGGTGGAGGTTAGCGGCTACAGTTTCCCCAGCGGCCATACCATGACCAGCGCTGCCTTTTATGGTTTTTTGGCTTTTCTGACCTGGTTGTACCTTCGCCATTCCCGGTTTAGGGTTTTGGTAGTTGCTGGACTGACCCTGTTAGTTGTTTTGATCGGAATTAGCCGGATTTATTTAGGCGCTCATTACCCCAGCGATGTCCTGGCCGGCTGGGCAGGCGGGGGATTTTGGCTGGCCGGCTGCATTTTGGCGTTGCAAACTATAAGGTATAAAAAACAGTATTATTAGAGTAAAATTTTTGCTATAATAATTGTCATAGCAATTATTGTTTCGGCAATGATTTAATGTTGTTGTTGGGTTTGGGAATTTGTATCGGCAAAGATATAAGAGGAGTTCTTATGGAATTTAAAATGGAAGATTCTTTGGGATTTATTATCAATAAAACTGCTTTAAAGATGAAAAATAATCTGGCCCGACATCTCAAGCCATATGAAATTACGCCTGAACAGTGGGGAATCTTGAACTGGCTATGGGAAAAGGAAGGAATTTCTCAAAAGGAGCTATCGGAAAAGAGTTTTAAGGACCAGCCCAATGTTACCAGAATCCTGGATAAACTCGAGGAAAAAGGCCTTATTAAAAGGCAGGAGAATCCTGATGACAGGCGAGCCTTTTCTGTATTTCTTACCGAAAAGGGGTATGGACTCAAAGGTGTGTTAGTGACTGCGGCAACAAAAGCGCTTGATGAGGCGTTACAGGGGTTTGACACCGGGGAAATTCAACAATTGAAAAACTTATTGGAAAAAATCTTTACTAATTTAACTGACAGGGAGGAAGAACATGAAGGCTGACCAAATTATAAAACCATTACCGACTTTACATGAGCAGTTAACTCCAAGTCGCCGGTTTCAAGTCCTCATAGCGGTAGCAGTGGGCACCTTTATGGGACCGTTGGATTCCAGCGTAGTCAATATAGCTCTGCCGAGCATCCGTTCCTATTTCCAGGTTTCATTTTCCTCTGTGGAATGGGTTGTTATGGCCTATTTACTTATCATCAGCAGTCTCCTGCTTACTTTTGGCCGGTTGGGAGACCTTTATGGACATAAACGCATTTATATCTGGGGTTTTGTTGTTTTCACCATCGGCTCATTGCTCTGCGGCCTGGCCCCGTCCATCGGCTTTCTAATCGCTTTCCGCGTTCTGCAGGCCATTGGGGCCGGCATGCTAATGTCAATGGGGCCGGCTATAGTTACTGATGTTGCTCCACCCCAAGAACGGGGGAAATACATGGGAGTGATTGCTGTTTCAGTATCCATTGCCCTTTCCACAGGGCCTGTACTTGGTGGGTTCCTGACTGCCAAGTTTGGCTGGCCGAGCATTTTTTATATTAACGTTCCAGTTGGTATCTTGTCTATCATTTTAGCCCAACAGGTTATCCCTGATTCCGGGGGGCAAGGGGCCCAGCCTTTTGACATTAAAGGAGCGGCCTTGGTTTTCCTTGCCCTGGTTGCTATTCTGCTCCCTTTGAGTTATGCCGAAAAAGTAGGTTGGAGCAATCCTTATATCATTACTTCGCTGGCGGTGGGGATATTATTGTTTGTTGCATTCCTGTTCCTGGAAAAGCGGCTGGCCCATCCCATGGTTGACCTTTCCCTCTTTAAGAACAGGCTTTTTTCCATGTCCAATTTATCAGCGCTGTTGAATTATGTGGCCATGTTTTCGGTTGTTTTGCTGATGCCCTTTTATCTGCAGCAACTGCGGGGTATGCCTCCTTCCAAAGCGGGGTTGATGCTTATTCCCATGCCCTTAACCACCATGTTGATTGCGCCTATCAGCGGATCCTTATCCGACAGGGTGGATACCCGTTATATCAGTTCCCTGGGAATGGCCATCACGGCTCTGGGTATGTGGTTGTTGAGCAACCTGAATTTCGAGTCTTCCAATTTAACGGTGGTGTTGGCGCTGGTTACGGTGGGGCTCGGTTCGGGAATATTCCAGACACCCAACAACAGCGCCATAATGGGGGCGGTACCGCCATACCGCAGGGGTATAGCTTCCAGTCTGCTGGCGGGCATGCGGAATGTGGGCATGGTTTTGGGTGTGGCCATATCAGGAGCCGTATTTACCGGCCGGCAGAATTACCTTATGAAAAAGCTGGCAGCAGCCGGCATGGCCGGCGCGCCGTTGAAAATTCAAGCCTTTACCGGGTCCATACAGCTCGCCTTTCTTGTTGCATGCGGCATTGCCTTGTTGGCTGTTTTCACTTCCCTGGTCCGGGGACCGGCTAATGTTCCGAATATGCATTGACTTTTACATCAGTTTTATTGGGGGAACAGATGAATAATGGAAAAGGTGTTGTCAAAAAAAAGGTTGCAGATTCCCCAGGTAGTTGCGGCGCTGAAACATAGAAATTTCCGCTTATTTTGGGGAGGGCAGTGTATCTCCTTAATCGGCACCTGGATGCAAAATGTGGCCCAGTCCTGGTTGGTTCTCGAGCTAACCAGGTCTGCTTTTTGGTTGGGGGTTGTAAGTACATTTCAATTTCTGCCTATGACGTTGTTTTCTCTGTATGCCGGTACGCTGATAGACCGGTTTCCCAAAAAGAAAATGCTCATTTTTACTCAGGCCGGGCTGATGACTTTGGCTTTTATTCTGGCAGTGGATACCTGGATGCACACGGTAAAATTATGGCATGTGCTTATCCTGGCCGTTCTTTTGGGGGTAATGAATACTTTTGACATGCCGGCCAGGCAGGCTTTTATGATAGAATTGGTCGGAGAAGCGGACCTGATGAATGCTATTGTGCTCAATTCTTCCATTTTTAATGCTGCGAGGGTTGTAGGTCCTTCGGTATCCGGACTGGTAATTGCCAAGTTGGGCATTGCTTTATGTTTTTTAATAAATGCGGTAAGTTTCCTTCCCGTCATAACGGGAATATGGCTGATTCGTTTGCCAAAGCCTGTCCAACCGGCAAGCCGGCGCTGCCAGGAGGGGGTTTGGCAGGGAATAAAAGCCGGTTTGGATTATGTCCGGAAGACGCCGGGCATTTTCGTACCCCTGGCGCTGCTGGCCGTTATAAATGTTTTTGCCTTCAATTTCAACGTCCTGGTACCTTTATATGCGAAGAACGTATTTCATGCGGGGGCGAAAACCTATGGTTTTTTGATGGGCGCTAACGGTGTCGGCGCTATTATAGGTTCTGTAATTTTGGCCATTAGGAGCGCGCACGGGCCGAAAATGCGCAGCCTTTTTATAGCGGCGGCTGGGGTAAGCATTTTTGAGCTATTGCTGGTACCGGCCAAAAGTTACGCCCTGGCCTACCTTTTACTGGGGATTACAGGATTATGGGTCATCACCTTTACGACTAACTGCAATTCGCTGCTGCAGGTACAATCTCCGCCAAATATGCGGGGCCGGGTAATGAGCATATATACTCTGGTTTTTGGCGGTCTTGTCCCGCTTGGTAGTTTTTTGAGCGGCTCCATGGCCCATGCCTGGGGGGCCCCGGCAGCATTGGGATTAGGGGCTTTGATAAGCTTAGCTTTTACTGTGGCCTTGGTTATTTGGAGACCGTCCCTGTTAAAACAAGAAATTAACTTCTAATGGCAGGGCTGATGTCCTGTTTTTTTTTTTTGTCAGTTGCCTAAAACCCGGCCATGAGTTACGGACGGCAGTACAGCGGCATCCACAGGGCAACGGTTGTTTCAATAAAAAAGTTTTGGCCGGTTGATTTTAGATAGGCCTAATGGCATTGATCTTCGTATAATGATTTAAAGATTTATTGTTATGCAATTTAAAAAAACGAAGGGAGATTTCCATGAAATCGGAAAATGTACAGTTTTTATGCAGTCCCCACACAGGTGAGAGGTTGGAGTTAATAGTCGAACAGGGAGCTGGGGGTAGGCCGGTAGAACTGCTGGTAGGCCAAAAAACGGGGGCAAAGTTCCCTGTGCGGGAGGGTATTCCCCTGTTTCTCGATAAAAGCCAGATGCCGGGCAATAACCGCAAACAACAGAAGTTTTATAACTTAGTGGCCCCTTTTTACGACTTTTTGCACCGGATGCAAACTGCCCGACAGGGTGGCGAGCATTTGATGCGCATGGAGTATATTAAAGAGTTGGGAATAGGCGATAAAGATAAGGTCCTGGAAGTATCCATAGGGACGGGCGCAAATTTGCTTTACCTTCCAAGAACAGCACAATGTTTTGGCATTGATATTTCCTGGGAAATGCTGAGGCGATGCAAGAAGTCCATGCAAAGAAAGGGCATTGACGTTGAACTGGCCATGGCGGCAGCAGAAAAACTACCCTTTGTAGACAATGTTTTTGACGTGGTATTCAATGTTTTGGGATTAAGACTATTTAATGATAAAGGCGGCGCTATAAGAGAAATGCTACGGGTTGCGAAACCGGGGGCCCGGATTACCATAGTAGACCAGGCTAAAACCGGAGCGCCTTTGCACCTGCTTCCCCGTGAAATAGTAGGACCGGAGTACAAAGAAATTTACTACGGGCATCTGTACTGCCTGTCATTTAAAAAAGCTGAAAAAAAATAACACAGGAGTTGATCAACCACTGAGCGAGCCAACTGTAACCCTTAAAAGGCCCTTTGCGTAGTATTTAATAAGACCGAAAATTTGACTGCACAGAGATTCAAGTGGAACGGAAAAGGAGGGTTTTCATATGGCGGAAGCTAAGCAGCAGCAATTTATTTTCGGCTTCGGGTTCTTTTTCTTCATAATCATTATTTTCTTTTTTGTCGGCGGTTGGTGGTAAAGGGTATAATTTTAGGAACAAGCACCAATAGCAGTAAATATACATAGTATTTAATGAAGGTTAGTTGAAAATCAGTAGTAAAGGGGGGTATAAAATGGCAGACGTTAAAACTCAGGAATGGTTTGCTAACTTTGCGTTTATCCTTTTCCTGATTCTGATCCTTCTCTTCTTCGGAGACGGAGTATGGTAAAAGAGCCGAATTGTTTTAAAAACGCAGAAACAGTTCCGGCCCTGCAACGGGCCGGACAATTTTTAATTTAAATAGTATGGACCCCTGGACAGATTTGAAAAACTTTTAACTGAATTTAGGTACCCTTTGGGAGCAAAACTAGAGTAAAGGAGGGTTTGGAGTGGCTGAAGTACGAACTCAGGAATGGTTTGGCAACTTCGCGTTTATTCTTTTCCTGATTTTAATTCTTCTTTTCTTCGGGGATGGGGTTTGGTAAAAAACAACCAAAGCTGTGCCTGATACCGCAAACAGAAAGGAGGGCCTGCGGATGATAAGAACTCAAGAGGTTGCTTGGGGTAACTTTGCTTTTATCCTCTTCTTGATTCTGATTCTCCTTTTCTTCGGCGATGGCGTATGGTAAAATTAAAGTCATAGCTAATACTGAATTGACACCGCTTCCTGAGTCCTTAGGGGCGGTGTTTATTTTTTATGAAATATCGTTTTTTACGAAAAATAGGCTGCTCGGGAATATAAAAATATGGTATTATAAAATAAGAGAGAACGTGAAAAAATGCACAAGCTTAGAAAGGAGTGTCCAGGGTGAGTATGGAAGAGACTGTCGGCATCATCGAAGAAATACGCAAAGTCTATCCCCAAAAGTTTGTTTCACAAGAAAAGGTATTTAGCCATATCCGCCCCGGAGACCGGATTTTTATCGGTACGGCTTGCGGGGAGCCCCAGTTCCTGGTACAGGCTTTGGTCAGTTATGTGCAGAAACATCCCAAGGCCTTTTGTGATACGGAAGTGCTGCATGTCTGGACTCTCGGCGTGGCCCCATATACAGATAATAAGTTCCGGGATTATTTCCGCCATAACTCCTTTTTTATCGGCAGTAATACCAGAAATGCAGTTAACCAGGGGGTGGCTGATTATACGCCGGTATTTTTATCGGAAGTGCCGGGTTTGATCAGGCGCGGGATAACACCCATTGACGTGGCCTTGATCCAGACCTCCCTGCCCGACAAACACGGGTACATGAGTCTCGGAATAAGTGTGGATATTGTCAAGGAAGCTGTTAAGGCCGCTTCGGTGGTAATAGCTCAGGTAAACTCTTATATGCCCAGAGTGCATGGCGATACCTTTGTACACATCAGGGACGTGGATTTTATTATCCCGTTTAATGAGCCGCTGCTTGAGTATAATGCCAGGGTTTCCGATGAAATTGCCATGCGCATTGGCAAATATGTGGCCCGTATTGTGGAAGACGGTGACACCATCCAGGTGGGGTACGGCAGCATACCGAATGCGGTCTTAACCTGCCTGCGGGATAAAAAACACCTGGGCGTACATACGGAGCTGTTGACAGACGGGATAGTGAAGCTAATGAAAGCCGGAGTTATTGATAACAGTAGGAAGACAATCGACCGGAATAAGACGGTGGCCGCTTTTTGCATGGGGAAAAGAGAAACTTACGAATACATCCACGATAATCCCGCTATTGAGTTTCGCACCGTTGACTATACCAACAACCCTCTAGTGATAGCCAGAAATTATAAAATGACAGCTATCAACAGTGTTTTGGGCATTGATTTAACGGGACAAGCTACTGCGGAATCCATTGGCCGGACTTTTTACAGTGGGATTGGGGGACAGGCCGATTTTATGCGGGGTGCTTGTTTGTCGCCGGGCGGCAAAACAATTTTAGCGCTGCAGTCTACAGCGAATAATGGAACTGTATCCAGGATCGTTCCTTTTCTATTTGAAGGGGCAGGGGTGACCACTACCCGGGGGGATGTTCACTATGTAGTCACAGAGTACGGCATTGCCTATTTGCACGGCAAAAATATCCGTGAGCGGGCTATGGCTCTGATTTCCATTGCTCATCCCAAATTCAGGCCCTGGCTGGTCGAAAAAGCCAAAAAGTTAAACCTGATATATAAAGACCAGGCCTTTATATCCGGGGAAAGAGGAGAATATCCGGAAGAATTGGAAACCTACCGGACTACCAAAAAAGGTTTAACGTTGTTGCTTAGACCGGTAAAAATAAGTGACGAACCGTTATTGAAGGAATTCTTCTATTCCCTTTCCGAACAAAGCATGTACAATCGTTTTATTTCCTGGCGCAGAAGTATGCCCCATGAACATCTTCAGCAATTTGTGGTAGTGGATTATACCAACGATATGATAATTCTGGCCGTTTTGAAAGAGGGGCATAAAGAAACAGTGGTTGGTATGGGCCAATACGGTGTGGATGAACATTCTCTTGCGGCAGAAGTTGCCTTTGTCGTTAGGGACGAATACCAGAACCAGGGGGTATGCACCGAACTGATGTCTTACCTGACTTATCTGGCCAAGAAACAGGGTATTGCTTATTTTACAGCGGAGGTATTACTTGATAATATACCAATGCTCCATTTGTTTGAAAAAATGGGTTTTGATATGGAACGGAAAAGTTCAGACGGAGTATATGAATTGAAAATGGCTTTGAAAGGGCAAGAGGAGGTTGAGTGATTCTCCCCTGCCGGCGAACCACGGTTTGTACCGTGGTTTTTCTTTGACATTTCTGATAAACTAGGTATTATGATAAGTGATTGGCCTTTGCTTAAGGAGGTTATGATCCGATGAACCGCCAGCACCTGGAATTATTTAAAACTGTCGCTGAGAAAAAGAGCTTTTCCAAGGCGTCTGAGGCTTTGCATATTAGTCAGCCTGCCATTTCCCAGCAAATTAATGCCCTTGAAGAGTACCTGGGCGTTAAGCTTTTAAACCGCACGACCAGAAAAGTAACCCTGACCGAAGAAGGCAAAATACTTTACCAATATGCCATTCAGATCTGTAAACTTTTTGACGATGCAGAACGGGCCCTTAGCGAATTCACCGGCGTGGTGAAAGGGACGCTGACGATTGGAGCCAGCCTGACGATCGGAGAATATTTGCTGCCTAATATAATTGGCGCTTTTAAGGTGGAGTACCCGCAAGTTCAGATTATACTGGACGTTTTTAATACAAAGCATATCGTACGCCGCCTGCTGGAACAAAATATTGATGTAGGTCTGGTGGAAGGGCCGGTAAATAACGATGACTTATCGGTGGAGCCCATAATGGAGGATGAACTTTGTGTTATAGTGAGCCAAAAACATTCGCTGGCCGGACGAAATTCCGTATCTCTGGAGGAATTGGCATGTTTTCCTTTTGTACTGCGTGAAAAAGGGTCCGGCACCCGGGAAGTGATGGAGGAAGCCTTGCGCAATGCCGGGTGGGACCCTAAAGAAATGCTGATAAATTTGGAATTGGGTAGTACAGAAGCTGTTAAGGCCGCAGTGGAAGCAAACCTGGGTATATCTATTCTGTCCAAACGTACAGTGCAAAAAGAATTGCAGTTAAATTCGCTGAAACTGCTGGCTATAGATGGGTTGAAAATAATAAGAAATTTTTATGTAGTCTATAATCCCAAAAGGCATCGCACCCCTGCGGTGGAACACTTCCTAAATTTTATTGCCGGGCTCAACCTGTCATGATTTTTTGATGGGTGATTTGGGTTTTAAGGGCTAAAATCTAAAGTGGGTGACCAGCACGAAGCCCAGTGCAGAAAGGACCACTGAACCGCAGAAGCCAATAGCAAAAGATTTTATACCCAAGCGCCGGAAAGAGGAAATATCCACATTTAAACCCAAAGCAGCCATAGCCATGGTTAATAAAAAGATACTTAGGTTTAAAATGAAAGCTATAACCTGATGGGGAAGAATACCTGTCGTATTGATAATGCTAACTCCCAGGAAACCGAAGATGAACCAGGGAATAGGCAAGTTGCGAAGGCCGGGTTTCTGACCGGTGGCTTGTTTTCTGTTGAACAGGAGGCCAATAACCAGGACGGCGGGGGCCAATAAAGCGACCCTGCCCAATTTCACCAACACAGCAATGTCCGTTGCCGTGGCGCCGGCTGGTTGGGCAGCGGCAACTACGTGAGCCAGTTCATGCAAAGTTGACCCGGCAAAAATGCCGTACAGACGCCCAGCCATTACTCCGGCTTTTAACAGAAAAGTATATACCACCGTGCCGATAGTGCCCAGCAGGGCTACAATGGCCACGGAAATAGCCGTTTGTTCTTCTGTTGCATCTACTACCGGAGCGGCAGCGGCTACGGCAGCGGCACCACAGACCCCTGTTCCAACTCCGGTGAGCAGAGCCATTTTTTTATCCACCTGCATTTGCCTGCCAAGGAAGTATATAAAGATTATGGCAAAGGTGATTACAGTAATGTCCAGCAGTACAATCCGGGGCCCGGCCGAAATGATATCATCGATATTCAACCTCACACCCATGAGAATTATTCCCAGTCGCAGAATTATTTTTGCTGTAAAGTCGATACCCGTTTTTGCCTCGAGAGGTACGTTCATAACTGCCCGCCAGGTGATTCCCAGCAAAATGGCGGTAACCATGGTCCCCATTACGGAGACATAAGGGAAAGTCACAATTTTTTGTGCCACCACACTTAATACCAGTGTTAATGCGATGCCCTGCAGGTACCCCGTTGGTCTGGGTTGAAGCAAAGAAATACTGTTTCTCCCGGAGTTTTCATATGTTTGCATTATCGGAACACCTCCAACATTAATAATTAACACTAATATGTCGGGAAAAATAAAAATAGGCCTTAACTATCTGGCCTAAGTATATCATGGAAAAAATGAAATATGAAATTCGAATTCACCATAAGTTTTATAATGAGTACTTATAAATTCCGTTTCGTTATTGCTAAAATAAATTTAACTTTAGGAGCAAGGGTATCAGCGCCAGGGTAAGTACTTCAATGCATTCGTTCATGGCTCCAAGGGTGTCGCCGGTGACGCCCCCGATTTTTTTATTTATATATCGTCCTAAAAGTACGGACCCGGCAAAGGCACAGGCTGTCAGGATGAAGCCGGGCAGGTTGAGCAGAAAAAGGCCCGCTATAATTACCGTTACAGATGCCCAGGCCAGTTCCCGCCTGCCAACCAGGTCGGTGAATGTGCCCGTCCCTCCACCTGAACGGGCATAATCGTAAACGGCGGAGCCATAAACCAGGGACCAGCGCCCCAGGGCCGGAACAAGGACAAGGCCGGCCAGTTTCGCGTCAGGCGGAATTTGGCCCAGCAGTATGAATTTAAACAACAGGTCAAGGCAACCGGCGATTACGCCATGGGAACCGACCCGGCTGTCTTTCATAATTTCCAGTATCCGGTCTTTAGGTTTGCCGCTAAAAAATCCGTCGGCTGTGTCCATCAGCGCGTCGGTATGCATATTGCCGGTTATAAATACGGTAAAAGCCACGGCGAAAAGGTCACAAACAGGTGGGCTGAAAAACTGGGACAGGATAATATAGACTGCCGCAGTGAGTATGCCTAATAGCAGCCCCACTACCGGATAATAGGCCATCGAACGGGCGAGGTTTTTTTCTTCCACATTTCCGCGAACGGTCACCGGGATTCTGGTTAAAAACTGCAGGGCCAGCAAAAATTCCACTATTGTCACGTCTCCTATACTGTTTTGAATAAAACGTTAATGTTCAACTATTTCGCCAGCCAGCGGCTAATTCCTTTACTCAACTTTTAGTTTTAATACTTATTTTCACTGTCTGTAACGGTGAAATAATCGTTGCATCGTAACGACAGTGAAGGCTTGAAATCGCTGTTTCCGGCACGGACGCCTCAATCCCGAGGACGTAATTATTTAAACCGCAGAATCCACAGAGAATCCACTTAGTAATTTTCTTGTTCGGTTTTTTCTCGGTTTTTCTCTGTGTTCTCTGAGTCCTTTGTGGTAGATGGTTGCTGGCCGTAACCTCGGAGCAACGGTTACTTCACTATACAGCGGCTTCTATTTTTCTTTCTCCCCTCCTACGGCAGGATAGGGAGGGTTCTCCGCTTACCGTTTGGGAGCGACTGCGCCCGCAAACCCGTTGCCGGGCAGGCAGGGAGTTCCCGCATGCCCGAAGATGGCGAAAATACCGTTTTGAGGCTTTACTACTGCATTTACTCTGCAGGATATCCAAAAACCGCTGCACATTAAAGTGATGAGTTGCGACTTAGTGGAGGGCGGATAGACAGTGTTTACGACAGTGAGGGCTTGAAATTG